>JAXHUB010000206.1:0-3463 GCA_034189845.1 Candidatus Cloacimonadota bacterium
TGTGAAACCACCGGTGAAAACACCTAAAACAATTCCTACTATTGCTAAAACACCGCCTGCATGCAGCAATTTATCTAAATATAACCCCAGGAAAAATAAAATTAGAATTGAAGATATCATTATTAGCCCTAGCTGAGCTATAAGACCGATGTGTTTTATTATTTCTTTATCGAATTCACGAAATTTCTTCCACATAAACTCACCTTATTAGAAGACTGTCGGGGTTTACTGCTCTACCTTCCCGCCTTATTTCAAAATGTAAATGCGGCGCAGTACTATTTCCCGTGTTTCCAACCAGCGCAATATTTTCTCCTTTTTCTACAAACATCTTCGGTGTTGTTAAAATTTTGGCCAAATGTGCATAGCGGGTTATATAGCCGTTCAGATGATCAATCTCCACTGTTATACCAAAATATTTATCTTCATATATCTGCACCACCACGCCAGAACCAGCCGCCTTTACTGGAGTTCCAATGGGTGCGGCAAAATCGCAAGCAGGATGTTTTTTACTGAATGATTGACTAATAGCAAACTCTCCTTCTAATGGCAATCTGTCTGGAATTCGATTATTCTTTCGCCTATATCTTTGCAGCTCTACCTGAAGGTCTTCAGCTGTAACAGTGGGCTTATTAAGCTCTTCATTTTGTTTTTGCTCTGCTAAATAATCCCTAAGAACGCTTTTTAATTCTTCATCGGTTTGTCTTTGTTCCTCTTTTCCCTTAATTTGGTTTGTTAACTCTTTTATATATTGAAAAGAGGCAGTGATATCTTGCGCTTGTTTTCTTATTTCATCTTTTTGTTTGGAAATAATCTGGTTTTGCCATATAACAATCACCAACAATATAAGGGTAACTAGCCAGACTATATATTTTTTTACCATCGTTTTTCAAAAATCTTTAGAAGATGTTCAAATTCATTTTCTGTGTTATAGTAAAAGCTGATCTTGCCTTTTGTTTTACTGTCAGAAACCTTGACTTTCACATTGAACATACGCTCCAAGGTTTCTTTGTGTTCTTGATTCACATTTCTTTCTGCCTCCAGGTGCATTGGATTCTGAACCACACCGCTTTTTTTTATTTTTCTTGCTTTTGTTTCTGCCTTTCGTACTGAAAGTTTGTTTTCTACTATGTAGCTAGCAAATTCTTCCTGCAGTTCTGGCTTTACCTGCAAAATAGCGCGTGCATGACCTGGAGAAATTTTTTCGTTCAGCATCTTTTCTCTTATAGATTCTTCCAATTTAAGCAATCTAAGGAAGTTAGTAATAGTGGCGCGATCTTTCCCCACTGTTTCCGCAATCTTGGAATGCGTAAAACCAAAATCTTCTACCAATTGCTGATACGCCATGGCCTCTTCGATTGGGTTGAGATCTTCTCTTTGCACATTTTCTATTATTGCCAGTTGAAGTTGTTCACGTTTGCTTATACTTCTTATGATAACAGGTATTTTGTCTAACCCGGCCAATTTAGCGGCTTGTAACCTTCTTTCTCCTGCTACTAATTCATACTGTTCAGTATCATCTCGCTTTGTAACTATTACAGGTTGAATAAGGCCGTTTTGTTGAATTGAATCTGCTAATTCCCTGAGCTTATCTTCATCGAATACCTTCCTGGGTTGGTATCGATTTGGTACTATATGATCAACCTCAACCGTGGTTATACCCGTTGTTTTATCGGTAGATTCAGGCAAGGTTTGCAACAGAGCATCTAATCCTCTTCCTAATCTTGTCATAATGTTATCACTTCCTTTGCTAAGTCTAAATAATCTTTAGAACCTCTTGATTTTATGTCGTAGTGAAAAATGGATTTTTCGAAACTTGGCGCTTCACTCAATTTTACATTACGATGGATAAAAGTGGAAAAAACCACATCTTTGAAATAACTTTGCACCTCTTTAGCCACCTGTAAAGAAAGGTTTAATCTTTTGTCGTACATAGTTAGCAACACGCCCAATATGTTCAACTCTTTATTAAGACCATTCTTTATAAGCCTAATTGTCGTGAGCAGTTGAGTTACTCCTTCCAGGGCATAATATTCACATTGAATTGGGATTAATACATCTGTAGCTGCAGTTAAAGCATTTATGGTGAGCAACCCCAAAGAAGGCGGACAATCAATAATTATATATTCGTATTGATCCTGATATTGCGAAATCACATCACGTAGCTTATACTCCCGCGAGTATTCTTTTACCAGCTCAATCTCTGCTCCACTAAGATCCATATTGGAAGGAGCTACATAGAGATTTTCCAAAATATCATTTTTTCGCACAACCTCATCGAACTGAGCATCGCCGATTATGGCATGATATATATTTGGCTCATCCCTCTTAATTCCTAATCCACTGGAAGCATTCCCCTGGGGATCAAAATCAATTAATAGAGTTTTCTTCTCGTATATGGCTAATGCTGCTGCTAAGTTTATAGCAGTTGTAGTTTTCCCAACTCCACCTTTTTGATTTACTACTGTTATAGTTTTTCCCATATTCTTAACCTTATTTCTTTTTTATTTCTGCAATCTTTCTATCGCCTATCGCTGTATGTGAAACATCGATAATTTTTGCATTCCAAAACTGCTTAACATCATCTAACTTCCTGCTTTTATATAGATATATCCTGCCATCATCCTTCATAATCCTAAACAAATGCTTAACAAAATTTGGCTTAATTCTAACCGACCTGCAAACAATGGCATCGAAAAATCCATTATATTTTGAATCAAGCTCTTCGAGCCGTGAAACAATCGTGAAACACTGATTTAAGTCAAGCTTTTTTATGATTCTTTCCACTGCTAACACCTTTTTTCTCCTTGAATCAAGCATATAAAGCTGCATCTCGGGCTCGACAATTTTCAAGGGAATTCCGGGCAAACCACCTCCTGTTCCAAAATCCAAAACCTTTTTTCCTTTTAAATTCATATGAGTGACAGGTAAAATAGAATCCAAAAAATGTAAAGTCCAAAATTCACGTTTTGTGGTTTCACGTGAAACTAAATTGATTTTTCGATTCTCTACGCGTAACAATTCAAGATATCTTCCGAAGGTTTTTATAATATTTTCACGATTGGGAAAAAAATTATTGTCAATAAACTCCTCGAAATATTTTTTCATTATCTGTCTCCTTCATATTTTTATTTTCTTAAGAAATCTCATTGTCAAGAAAATTAAAATTTGTTGGCATACTCCGAAAATATTTTAGTAAAATGACGCACACAATTGCAGGTTGTTTTTTTTCTTCCATTTGTCTGCAAGTTTTCGATACAATCTGACTTGGTTAAAACAGTACTTTATTACCAAAGCGAGTTTATAATAGATAAATTTTTGTAGTGCTTTTTTCAGAGCATTTTTCTTATCTAACATTAAATTAGGAAACGTTTTAGCTAATTTTATCCGCCAAGTATCCAGCTCATATAAGAAGGAAATAGCAAGCCATAAAAGAGTGTTCATCGCCTGTAATCTATGAAAATTC
>JAXHUB010000207.1:0-5553 GCA_034189845.1 Candidatus Cloacimonadota bacterium
GCGGAGAAGATGGTCGTCTTGAGGCAGGAGGAAATGAGGAAAAAACAGAAGATCCCAATACTATTTTAAGCTCAATAGCGGAAATAATTTCTACTCATTCAAATTTAAAAAAAGAAGATATAGAAAAAAAACTCCTTTTGTCCAGCAGCAATAGTGTTTACATTACAGATGATCTTAGCGAATCGGAAATTAGTGCAATTGAGAGTGATTTTGCAGATGCTAATATATCTGGTATGGTAAAGACTTTTAGTAAAATTGAGCGCAACTACCCCAAAGGAAGATTAGCAGCACGTCTTTTGGGAATGGTAAAACAAGAAAAAACCGATAATCGTGATTTGAACAATAATAGCATTTATACACAAAAAGGTGTATGTGGAATAGAAGCTACTTACAACAAAGAACTTGCTGGGCAATACGGCTGGAAAGAAGTAATACGCGATGCCAAAAACAACAGATTCCCAGCTATGTTTTTAAGAGAAGAACCACCGCAAAATGGTTACTCAATTTATTTAACTATAGATAATCGCTTCCAAGAAATATTGGAAGAAAATCTGCAAAATGGGCTAAAAGAATATGAAGCAAAACATGCTATTGGTATAATAATGGAGCCAAATACAGGTAAAATAAAAGCGATGGCTGGTTTTGCTGACACAGATACATTAAAATCTGCCAGAGAATTACGTTCCCTACCGAATCTGCCTGCTTCGTTCATGTTCGAGCCTGGTTCATCTTTAAAACCAATAACAGTACTTTTGGCTTTAGAAAAAAATCTTTATAAACCCAATGAAAAAATAAACTGCCAAAAATACGAAATGGAAAACAGGGTTATAAAAGACGACCATGAATATGATAAGCTAAATCTAAGAGATATTATTGCCTATTCAAGTAATGTAGGAATTAGCAAAACAGTAGAAAAAATCGGAGCAAAAGCGTTATACGATAGATTAATAGCGATGAATTTTGGCCATAAAACAGGTTCTAATCTCTTCGGAGAAATGTCTGGTATTTTCCGTAAATTAAGTGACTGGCAGGGTTTTAGCTTACACTCAATCTCTTTTGGGCAAGAAATTTCCACAACTGCTCTGCAATTGGCAAATGCATATTGTGCCATAGCCAATGGGGGTAAAGTTATGCAACCTTATATCTTAGAAAAGATAACCGATTCTAAGAATAATATTATAAAGGAAAGCAAACCCCGTATTTTAAGAAAAATTTCCACACCTACCGCTTTAGATAGCCTTAGATCGTATCTACAAAGTGTTGTGGATTATGGAACAGCTACAGCAACTAAGCTTCCTCATATTACTATTGGAGGCAAAACAGGTACGGCAGAAAAGATCATTACAGGACAGGCTGGATATAGTGAAGATAAATTCACTTCTGTTTTTGCAGGTTTTTTCCCTGTGAAAAAACCAAGTTATGTTATGGTAATAGTTTACGATGAAGCGGATTATGATTCCTACGCCTATTATGCTTCTATGTCAGCTGTGCCTACTTTCAAAGAAGTACTGTTGGATATCGACCGTTTAAATGATGTAAACATAACCGCTAATGCTAAATTCAATGAAACCAATTTTGTGAAAATGCCTAATTTAATGGGAAAAACAAAAAATGAAGCGGTTGAATTATTGAACAAAAACGGCATTTCTTATTTAATACGTGAATTAGCTGAAAATGGGCTGGTAGTAAACCAGTTTCCTAAACCAGGTGTTTCTTTTGGTAAAGACAAAAAAGTAATTGTTATCCTTGACACAGAAGAGAAAAAACCTAAGCAGGAATTCAGTTATGATACAAAAATGCCAGATTTGCGAGGATTAAGCTTAAAAAAAGCACTATCAATGGCAAATAAAGCCAAAGTAAAATTAATAATAAAGGGGTCCGGAAAGGTACAAAAGCAATCTATAGCTCCTGGTACAGAAACCAAATTTGGAGAAAAATGTTTAATAACAGCCGAATAATAAGAAGCTCTGAGATTTTAGAGTTACTTCAAAAAAGCGGTTTTACTCCCAAACTCCGCAATTTCACTGATATAGATATAAAAAACATAGCTACAGATTCAAGAAAGGTGAAGCCAGGTACTCTTTTTATTTGTATAACTGGATTTCAGACAGATGGACACAAATTTGTGAATTCTGCATATAAAGCAGGCGTGAAAATGCTAATAGTAGAAAGATTTCTATCCAATACAATACCTCAAATAAAGGTAACAAACTCCAGAAAAGCTGCCGCAATAATTGCCAAATTCTATTTCCAAAATCCTACTAATGCTTTCAAATTGATTGGAGTTACTGGTACCAATGGCAAAACTACTATTTGCGATATAATTTTTCAGTT
This sequence comes from Candidatus Cloacimonadota bacterium, assembly GCA_034189845.1. GTDB lineage: Bacteria > Cloacimonadota > Cloacimonadia > Cloacimonadales > TCS61 > JASUTE01. The sequence goes on from JAXHUB010000207.1 coordinate 2,335, forward strand.
ATTAAAACAGCAGAGTTATAGTGTTGGTAAAATTGGCACTTTAGGTTATCAAATAAATGAAAAACACTTTCCAACTAATCACACAACACCCGACATAATAAATTTAAACCAGATTCTTAATAAGATGAAGCAACATAATGTGGATTACGTAGTTATGGAAGTTTCTTCGCATGCTATTCAACTAAATCGAATCTACGGTTTGGAATTTGATCTGGCCCTACTTTCCAATATAACTCAAGACCACTTGGATTTTCATAAAAATATGAACTCATATGCCGAAACTAAGTTAAGTTTTTTAAAAAATGTTTTAAAACAGAAGAAAAAAGTTATTGTAAATGCAGATGACGTTTTTGGAAATAATTTTAGCCGCATCTATTCCCAAGTTTATACACTTTCTTTTACCAGCGGTGATTTTGTAATAAAAGAACCTACCTATTCATTTGAAGGTAGTTCTTTTAATTTTTTGGGACAAAAATTTGAGACCAAATTAATTGGAAAACACAATGTATTCAATATTGCTGCTGCAATAGCTGCTTTAGTAAATATAAACAGTAATATCGTAACTCCGCAGATGATAAAAAACTTGAAAAACATACGAGGCAGATTGGAAAGAGCATCGATTCAAAAACAAATTTTTATCGATTATGCTCACACTCCCGCTGCCTTGGAAAATGTTCTTACAACTCTTTATAAATTAAAAAGAAATTGGATTATTACAGTTTTTGGAGCTGGTGGTAACCGCGATGTAGGAAAACGACCGAAAATGTTAAATGCTGCTTTGAAATATTCCGACCTTTGTATAATTACAAGCGACAATCCACGCTGGGAAGAACCAATGCAAATTATTCGCGATATTACTTCACAAGCTAGTTATAATGAAAAATTTTGGATTTTACCGAATCGCAAAATGGCTATTAAAACAGCTGTAGCTATTGCCAAAAAAGAAGACATAGTATTGATAGCTGGAAAAGGACATGAAACTAGTCAACAGATAAAAGGAAAAAAAATATATTTTGATGACAAGAAAGTTGCTGAAAATTCTTGGCAACCCCCTTTAGATAAGCTATCATTACCCATTCATTCACTTATGTTGGAAAAAATTTTCGATACCCCACCACTTCCGAATAATCTTATCACAAATATATCCACCGATTCTAGGCAAATAAAGGAAAATTCTCTTTTTTTTGCTCTAAAAGGTGAAAATTTCGATGCCCATAACTTTGTGGAAGACGTGTTAGATGTAAAAGGCTGTTTGGCTATAGTCAAAAAGGATTTTCCCAAAAATGATCCTCGACTTATAAAAGTTGATTCTCCATTGCTAGCACTGGGAAAACTGGCGAAGAAATATCTTCAGCTTTTTAGTCTAGTAAAAATAGCACTCACTGGTAGTGTTGGTAAAACTACTTGTAAAGAATTTATTTACAATATTCTTTCTGAAGTTGCCTCTACACAAAAAACATCTGCCAATGAAAATAATCAAATTGGGTTACCCAAAACTATCTTTAACTTGCATCCACAAACTAAATATGCTATTCTGGAAATCGGCACTAACCATTTTGGCGAGATAGCTTACCTCACTGATATTGTTGAACCCGATATTGGTATCATCACCAAAATTGGGCCAACTCATCTTGAATTTTTCCATGATGTTAAAGGGGTTTTCCAAGAAAAGGCCGATTTGATGAAGTTTCCCTTAAAAATACGTATCTTCCCAGGAGATGATGGATGGTTCCAAAACTTTGAAGGTATCACTTTTGGGAAAAAATCAGATAACGATTTCCAAATAAGAGAAATAAAACAGTTAGGTTTATTTACCAATTTTAAATTAAATGACAAAAAATATACCATCAATTCTCCCTTTTTTATTCATGCCTATAATGCTGCTATAGCCATAATTCTAGCTAAAACTTTAAAAGTAAGTGAAAAGCATATAATAAAAGGTTTAGAAAAACCTATAGATATAAAATATCGAATGCAAATTATTAATAGAAACAATCAAATTTATTTAGCTGATTGTTACAATGCAAATCCCGATTCCATGAAAGCTGCTTTGAAATTTTGGTTAAACTACCAACCCCACCGTCCCCATGTAGCTATTTTAGGAGATATGTTGGAATTAGGAAAGCACGCAAAAAAAATGCACAAAGAAATTTCTGAGTTTCTGCAGAACGAAAAATTTGACAGCCTCATTTCTGTAGGAAAATATGCATCCCTGTATGATGCTGATAAGCATTTTAAAACTGTAGATGATTTTCTTGAAGCAAAAATTGATTTTCCCAGTAATGCTATCATTTTGCTAAAAGGGTCGCACAGTATCGCTTTGGAAAAAATAGTCGAAAGGAAATAATATGTTTTATCATATATTCGAACCGCTGGCTAATACACCAATTTTTGGTTATAATATCTTCAATGTCTTTCAATATGTAACTTTTCGAGCCATAGCTTCCTTTATAACCGCATTACTCTTTTCCTTGCTAATAGGACCACTCATTATAAGAGTTTTAAAAAAAAATCAATTTGTAGAATCGATAAGTGAATATCTTCCTCGCAAACATCACCAAAAAAAAGGGACACCCACCATGGGCGGCTTGATAGTTTTATCTGGCTTGTTATTATCTTCTTTTTTATGGAATAATTTAGTAAATACTTATGTTCTTATTATGTTCTTAACTGCAATTTGGCTTAGCGGAATAGGATTCTTAGATGACTATCTGAAAAATATAAAACACACAAGAAAAGGACTTATTGCTAAATATAAACTTATGGCGCAGATTTTACTGGGACTTATAATAGCTTGTATGCTCTATTTTGGAACCAAAGAGAAAGCAGCTATCACATCAATAAACCTTCCATTCATGAAAGACACAGTACTACAATTGGGCTGGTTTTTTATACCTTTTGTTGTTTTTATGGTTGTAGGAACTTCCAATGCTGTGAATTTAACCGATGGCTTAGATGGTCTGGCAACAGGCGTTGTCGTTATGTCTGTTTTTGGATTGGGTGTAATGACTTATTTAAAAGGTAATTTTGTTTTAGCAGACCACTTGAATTTAGATTTTGTAGAAAATGCGGGAGAATTGGCTGTCTTTTCCTCTGCCCTCATGGGAACTTTACTTGGTTTTCTCTGGTTCAACAGCAAGCCAGCCCAGATTTTTCTGGGTGATACTGGATCGCTAGCGCTTGGTGGCATTTTAGCTGTTCTTTCTGTATTACTTCGAG
>JAXHUB010000208.1:0-3275 GCA_034189845.1 Candidatus Cloacimonadota bacterium
CCCCATTTCTCGCAGTTTAGCTTGAGCTTCTAATCTCTTTCGTTGCTCCAAAGGATCATTTAATTCTGTAAAAGCATTCCCGTATTCGTTTCCATTAATGAATACTTCGAATCTCTCCACCATTCTTGGGTTTTCTGGTTTTTCCTTTGCCAATGGTGAAACCTCTTTGGGGAAATCGGTAACAAAAGTTGGTTGAATGAGATTTGCCTCTACTTTTTCGGAAAAGATCTCTTCTATTAGCTTCCCTGTACCATTGCTTTCTTCAAATTCGATCTCATTGTCTCGACAAAATGCTTGAATTTTTTCTAAATCAAAATCAGAGGCATCAAATCCAGTTTCTTCCTTTATTAATTCCAACATTGAAGCTCTTCTCCATGGTTTGGCAAGATCGATTTTTTTATCTTGGAATTTAATTTTTTCTGTTTTTAAAACAGTTTTGGCAATAAAATTTATCATATCTTCGGTAAGTTCCATCATTTTTTCCAAATCGGAATAAGCTTCATAAACTTCCAAAGCTGTAAATTCGGGATTATGGGTTTTATCCATTCCTTCATTTCGGAAATTTTTTCCAAGTTCATAAACTTTTTCCATACCTCCAACTAGCAATCTTTTTAGATAAAGCTCTGTAGCAATTCTAAGATAAAAGGGAATATCCAGAGTATTGTGATGAGTAACAAAAGGTCTAGCATTAGCGCCGCCATACAAAGGCTGCAAGATAGGTGTTTCCACCTCCAAAAAATCTCGTTTATCTAAGAATTCTCTAATAGAACGAATAATCTTTGCTCGAGTAATAAAAATCTCTTTGTTCCCAGGATTTAATAATAGGTCCAAATAGCGTTTACGATAGCGTAGTTCTATATCGCTAAACTCATCGTAGCGTTTTTTCTTGCCATCTACAACTTTTTCCTTAACTATTGGAAGTGGTTTTAAATTTTTGCTAAGAATTTTAACATTAGAAGCACGCACAGAATACTCACCACGCTTTGTAATAAAACATTCTCCACTAATCTGTACAAAATCACCTAAGTCTAGTAATTTGTAAATTTCATAGTTTTCTTCGCCTACTTTATCTTTTCGCACAAAGATCTGAATACGACCTGAATCATCGGAAACATTGCCAAAACCTATCTTACCCTGGCGCCGCATAGCATCAAGGCGTCCTGTAATGGTGACTTCTTTTTCTTGCTCGGCAAATTTGTCCTTATTTTGCCATAACATTTCGATTTTATGGCTACGATAAGCCCTATTGGGATAGGGATTAACCTGGCGCTCTTTTAGTTTTTTTAGCTTCTGTCTTCTTATTGCCAATAGTTGATTCAAATTGTCCATAATATGTTCTCCTGTAACTTAAATATCTTCAGAAACTTGAAAGTAGCTTTATCTGTCAAGCCAAGTTTAATTTTAGAATTTTAATTTTATAGCCACTGGCCTGTGGTCGGAAATCTCTTTATAATGTTGATCCCAACCATCGGGCAAATATTCATCCAGGGTAATAGTTTCTGCTATTGAACCTGCTGCTTCGAATTCATCATATAACTCATTTGTAATCAAAATATGGTCGATATGGCCACGATGTCTCCAGTAGGGATATGACCACTTAGCAGTACTATCAGCTGCAATTTCTAAATCTGCAAACAAATATTTATCATCATTTTCGATAAAATCCCAAAAAACATTTTCATTCTGCGAGTCCGATATCTCATCGTTCAAGTCTCCGATCACGATCACATTCTCTTCAACATATTCTTCCTCTATAAATTCGTGTATAAGCTTAGCGGCCGCTCTACGCCGATTTTCATTTTCTTCACCACCACTTGCTTTAAAATGATTGTTTATAACTACAACCGGTTCATCTTCATATTTGAACTCCATAACTAGTGGTCGTCGTGGCAAAGCATAATCGTATTTGTCATCCAGATATATCTCGTAGATTTTCTCAACTTCAAGGTTTGCCTTATAGATAAATGCCAGATTTTGGTTCCATTCGTCGCTAACTGCCCTATATCCTTGCCAAATAGGACTAAATTGGTTCAAAATACCAATAAGCTTATTGAATGCTGCCTGGTTTTCAATTTCTTGCAGTCCAACCACATCTACATCAAGCTCATTTATAGCAGAAGCAACTCTCTTAATCGTAATTTCATTTTTAGGAAAATGTTGCAGATTCCAAGTCATCACTTCCAGAGTTTTATCCTCTCCAAATCGAATATCAAATTGTTCGAAATAGCTCTCTATCTCCCTTTGTACACAGCTACATAAAATAAAAATAGTAAAAAGAATTAAAAAATATTTTTTCACCATTGCCTCCCCTCATATAATTTTATACCAACTGGTCTGTGGTCAGAAATATTACTATTATATTCATACCAGCCAGATTCTAAATAATTATCGATTTTTAAGGTTTTAATCTCGGAAGCAGAATTTTCAAAACTATCATACAGTTCATTTGTTATCATTATATGATCGAGATGACTTGGCCAAGATGGATATGACCAATTACTGGAGCTGTCTTCGGCTATTGTCATATCGGCAAATATATAACGCTCGGGTTGTTGCAAAACTGTTTGGAAAACATTGCTCTCCATATCATCTGTCAACTCATCGTTCAAATCTCCAACCAGAAAAACACGATCGTCAGATAAATTGTTATCAACATACAATTTAAGTTTGTTCATTGCTTCCAGTCTACGATACTCTTCATCCCACTGATCATTATAATTTATTATTCCATCTCCACTTGCTTTAAGATGATTATTTATTACCACATATTCTTTTCCTTGCCATACAAATTCTAATACTAATGGTGAACGAGGAAAAGGGCGATAATCTTGGGTAAATATTTCGTAAATATCGGGTTGCAAAACTGATTCTGTCTTATACAAATATGCCAAATTTATATCATAGTAAGCAGTATTAGCTCGAAAACCTGAATAATTTGGGAGATCATGCTCCAGTTGAACAAAGTCATCTGCACTCTGAATTTCTTGCAGAGCTATGATATCCACTTCTATTTGTTGTATTACCTCTTTTAGATAAGTTAAGGTTTTATCTCCTGCTTTAGGAAAATGTTCTACATTCCAAGTCACCACTTCCAGGGTGGAATCGGTGCCAAAGAAAAGATCATCTAAACTTAATTCCGGAGTGGGTTCAGTTACCTTATTATCACCACACGAGATTAATAACGAAATTGCGAAAATAGATATAATAATTATTTTCATCTACGATTTCTCCAAATTTTCTACTATCTCAGCAGCTACAAGGATATTTTCTGCAAT
>JAXHUB010000209.1:0-2383 GCA_034189845.1 Candidatus Cloacimonadota bacterium
GCCGATTTCTTCTTGGACAGCAGAAACAGAATAGATACTAGCTGCAACTTTTTCATTTTTAAGGTGTTCGAGAACCGCTGCTACCACATAAACACCAGCTTTATTATCGGTAGCTTTGGAAGTTATTACATCGCCATTTAGCTCTTCCAAGCCAGGTGAGAAAGTGGCTATATTGCCTATTTCTACCTTTTTCTCTGCATCTTTTTTATCTTTTGCACCAAAATCTATCCATAGTTCTTCATATTTAGGAGCTTTTTTACGCTCTTCTGGTTTTAGTAAATGGATAGGTTTGCGGCCAATAACGCCACGATACATCTTGTTGTTTTTTCCATAGATATTCACACGCAATCCGGAAAGCAGAGTGTAGTCTACACCACCCACTGGCTTAAAGCGTAAATAGCCATTATCGTCAATGTAGTTTATCATAAGTCCGATTTCATCGGCATGACCTACCAGCATCAGTTTTAGTTTTCCGGTACCTTCTTTTTTGGCGATAACATTACCGTGAACATCTGTTTTCACTTCATCAGCTAGATCTTTTACAAATTTGCGATATACTTCCTGTGCCGGTTGTTCAAAACCGGAAGGACTTGGTGCTTCTACCAATTCGGTAAAGAATTTTTTCATCTTTTTGTTCATGATTTCTCCTTCTATATTAATATTTAACAATTATTTGCTACACCACTGGCAAAAGGATTAACGTTCTTTTTGGGTTTGGGATTGTCATGCGGAATAATGCACAAAAAGCGCATAGTGTTATCACCGACATTTTTGAACTGATGTTTTTCTTGCGGATCCACAAAAATGACATCACCAGCTTGGAAGGGACGCTCGCCCCACTCGGTTACAAACTGGCCTTTGCCTTCCAATACATAAACTTCGTGCTCCCATTCATGTTCGTGAAAGGGTGTATGCCCACCTTTTTCTACTTCAAACATACGCATAGCAAAATTGGGTGCATTATCTTTTTGGGAGATTAGCCAACGGATCTTAGCGCCTTTGGCTCCTTCCACATTAACTTCTTCCAAAGGAATATCTTTGAAATTCTTTAGTTTCATTTTCAGCCTCCTATACGGAAACTACTTCTTTTACTTCGGGGATCTCTTCTTTCAGAACTCTTTCGATACCAGCTTTCAGGGTTAGGGTTGCCATAGGACAGCTGCCACAGGCGCCTTGCAGTTTTACTTCTACTACATCGTCATCACGAACCTGTACCAGTTCACAATCGCCACCATCTGCTTGCAGAGATGGTCGTACTTTATCGAGTACTTCTTGTACTTTTTCCTTAGATATCATCATATCCTCCATTTTTTATTATATTTAGCGTCAAAATTATCCTTTTTAATTTTGAGTAAAGAAAAAATAATAAAAAAATCCTTTAGATGAAACTTTTTTTAACTTTTGCCACATTTATTTTAATTAACTGTTGACATATTTTACAATGCCTTAAAAAATTCTTTTCTGAAAAGAAGGGGGAATTTATGCGTTCATTTCAATTATTTTTAGTTTTATCATTATTTACAGGTTTGTGTGCCCAAGTCGATTTCGAACTAGATTTTACCATGCAAAAAATAAATTCTGAAGATCAACTGATTGGTTTACAAACCTTAGATATAGATAACAACAACGAAGATGAAGTTTATACATTTTATAAATTATAAAAACACTGATGCTGAACCAGATTATTGGAGATAATGAAATACAACCAGGATGGTGAAATAGAATCTGATATTCAAACAAATATTGCAGAAAACAGAGAGATTCTGAAACCATTTATCTTTGAATATCAAGATTCAGAATATATTATCATAACCTTTCGCAGAGATGAATGGGAAAACAGTTCTGCGACAGTTTTCTTAGATACAGAAATATACACCTTTGACGAGTTGAATATGATAGAGTCACATTCATTAGATACGGGTTATTGGGATGACTCTTATACAAACCACTTAAAAAATATCAGTACTATAAAAAAAATATTTATAAACGGACAACAAAATTTTTTGATAGGATGCAAAATGCTCGAAGGATATCCGATTGCTTACTCTTCTCAAATCACCTATGATTTATTAAGATTTGTTTATTACAATAACGAACTTGAATTATCTGAAATAATAGAAAATAGTGGTTATAAAATATATAATTTACCTGAAAATAATGAAATAGCTACAATAGATATTTATAAAGATGCATATGCCGAGAATGGAGGACTAAACTACCATGAAGAAAAAGAATATAGGTTAAAGAAAATTTCCTTCCAGTCTTCCACACAGGTAAATGAGATTTTCTCAGTCTCTGGTAATTATAGTTATGCTTGGGGTGCTGGAACTCTTTTTTATACTTATTTTGATATGCCTTCTAACTTTAAAATTTTAAATCTGTA
>JAXHUB010000021.1:0-3569 GCA_034189845.1 Candidatus Cloacimonadota bacterium
ATGCTCCAGTTATCCTGAAAACTAGCTGTACCAAAATTCACAAAATTAAGATCGACATTCAATTTTAATTTGGAATTGAATTTATATTGCAAATGATTTGTATATGTAGATTCATAATATCCTTGGTTGTTAGAAGAAACTCCACCTAAAAAGAAAACTGAATGATTCATTTGCAATTTGCTTGGGTTCAAAACAAAACCAGAGCCACTTAAACTTGGCATTTGGAAAGATGGTTCGTATTTCTCTACACTTGTTTGGGCTAACAATATTATGGGGGTTAATAATAAGATCAATACAAGATTATTTTTCATCTTTCACCTCTTGGTTTATCTATTAACTTTTTTATTCTTTTTCTGTAACTGCGTCTACTTCTAAAATAAGAACGAATTCTTTTTATAATATAGATAAAAACATGCAAAAAAACAATAAAAAATTAAAATTCCACAAATTATTAATAAAATATCTAATACGCTCATGTTTGAAAATACTTACACTAACTTAATCTGTCAACCTGTTTTCTTGGAATACGTTGCATAAACTTCTCTATTTTGTGCAACTGATTATACAAATCTTCTTTATCGCTATTATTATCTATAATTAAGTCTGACTTTTCATTTTTTTTGTCATTGCTAAGTTGATGACCTATCCGCTGTTGCTGTTCATTTTTATTTGCCCCTTCACGTTGATATAAACGTTCTATTTGCTTTTCCGGTGTAATGGAAATATTGATTGTTAAATCGAAAGAGTTCTCTAAACCAGATTCAAAGAGGAGCGGAATTTCGAAAATAATCATTTCTTCTTTAGACTTATCTATGATAGCTTGCATTTTTTCTCTTACCAATGGATGAACAATATTATTAAGAAATTTCAGTTTCTCTTTGTCAGAAAAAACAATCTTGCCTAGTTTTTCTCTATCAATATCCATTTTTTTATTAAAAATCTGTTTGCCAAACTTAAGTAAGAGTTGTTTTTTTACAAAATCATCTTGCAAACATTCGTGCGCTATTTTGTCGGCATAATAAACCTTATATCCTTTATTTTGGAACCAGTTACACACTTCTGTTTTACCGGAAGCGATATTCCCAGTTATGGCAATTAAACGTGGTCTGCTAGCTGGTGACATCTTTAATCCTCTGCGAAAGTTCATCCGAGGAAAGACCGGTTGTTATCTCACCATTCTTAGCTACAGAAATTCGTCCACTTTCTTCTGAAACCACTATAACAAAGGCATCTGTTTCTTCCGTAATCCCAATAGCCGCCAAATGACGGGTGCCAAATTTTTTTGTATATTCAATATTTTCCGAAAGCGGTAAAATGACTTTAACAGCCCAAATTCTTTCACCTCTTATTATAGCCGCACCATCGTGTAATATAGTCTTATTATTAAAAATCGTAAGTATGAGCTTTGTAGATATTTTTGCGTCTATTATTTCACCACTTTCTATATATTGATCTAATTTTCTATTATTTTCTAAAACTATAAGGGCGCCTATTTTACGAAAGGAAAGTATAGAAATTGCATTTAAAAGTGGTGTGTTTACAGTTTTTTTCTTTCCTCGAAAAAAGGAAAAAACATCTTTAATACTCATGGCTTTGCGAAATATATTTCTAATTTCCGGATGAAATATAACAATAAAAACAATTACCCAATAGTCTTTCAGGATTCTCAAAAATGTGGTCATCATCTCTAAGTTCATCAAAGTAGCCAAAAAATACATAATCAAAACAATTCCCAGGCCTAATAAAATCTGATAACCACCAGTTCTGCGAAACAGAATAACGACATGATAAATTATGAAGGCAACCATCAAAATATCGATGATATCAGTAATATTTGGAATTAAAAAACTCATTTCACACTCTCTACTTCTTCTAAAGTTTTAATAAAACGGTAGTTTTCCTTAACATCATGGATTCTTACAAAATCTATTTTATTTTTATGAGCCAAAGCTGTAGTGGCCAAAGTTCCGCTAATTCTATTCTCTGTAGTGTCGTTATAAATATTTTTCAGAAAGCTTTTTCTAGAAGCTCCCAATAAAACAGGGACTCCCAGAGATCTAAATTCTCCTAATTTAAGCAAAATTTTTAAGTTGTCCTCATATCTTTTCCCAAATCCTATCCCTGGATCGATTATAATACGGGTTTTATCTACTTTATTACCCACACAAAAATCTATTCTCTCCTGTAAAAATTCCATAATTTCGTCTATTACATTTACATAATAGGGATTTTTCTGCATATTTTTTGGGGAACCTTGCATGTGCATAATGATTATTGGTATATCAGAAAATTCCTGAAGTACAGAGATCATTTTATTGTCATAACGCAGAGCACTTACATCGTTTACAATGTTTGCTCCTTTTAAAATTGCTTTTCTGGCCACTTCAGCTTTCCGTGTATCTACTGATATTGGGATACTGCTTTTATGTCGCAATTCTTCGATCACCGGGATTACTCTTTTTATCTCTTCTCTATTAGATACTGCCGGTGCTCCTGGGCGAGTAGATTCTCCACCAATATCTATGATATCTGCTCCTTCTTCTTCCATCTGCAAAGCTCGTCTAACAGCTTTTTCCACAGTGTTGTATTTACTGCCATCGGAAAAACTATCAGGGGTTACATTCAAAATTCCCATGAGTTTTGTAGAATTAAGTTCCATTTTCACACCACCGCAATCGAACATTTTCTTTTCTTTTCCAAAATAGATGTTAAGCAATTCTTTTATTTTCTTTTCAATTTTGGGAAGCTGGAATTTTTTATAATCAGAAAGATCCAATTTCTTAAATTGGGCTATATTCCCCATTAAAATAACATCAGTAGAGTTAAGTTCACCTTCTACTACCCCAGCAGCAACAGCTGCATCTGTTCCCAATTTCAACATTTCTTGTTTAAGAATGTTAGCTGCTGCTATTTCTAAGTCCATCAGTTTCAAATTCAAATTTTGCATTTTGGAACACATAGCAGCTATACCACGCCTGGAAACTCCAATTTTCCTCAATTCTTCTCTGGCTTGTTCTTCATTCTCTATATTTAATATTCTATCCATATATTTTCTCCTATTTAATCTTGTATCTAAAAGTAATAAACCCGGTCTGTTGAACATCTTGCTCTATAGAGTTAAAACGCCATTTTTGGATAGCCTCCACACTAATCTGGTCTAAGATAGGATCTGCTTTTTTTATTAAAATAACATCTGTTACATCACCTTCAGCAGAAACATTAAATTTTATTTTTATTTGAGCATTTTTTTGTACATTGTCGGGATATTCAGGTATAACCTTGTGCAAAATTGTTCTATGTATTATATCTCCTTCCAAAATAAAGGGAGATTCTCGTTCTCCACCGCTCAATTTTTCTGAAATTGAGTTCAAAAAATCACTTTGATCACCGAGTTCTGGTTTCTCTGCTATTTGACGGTTTTTACTCTTTACTGCAATATTACTTTCAATATGTCTATTTACATTCCCCACTTTATCTTGTATCTTAGTAGAAGCTACCAATTCCTCGGATTTAGGAACATAAACCTGTTCTTCGGCTGAAGTTATTGCTTCAGGAAGTTCTACTCGTTT
>JAXHUB010000210.1:0-6175 GCA_034189845.1 Candidatus Cloacimonadota bacterium
GAAAAAAACACAAGTAGCTATAATCGGTGGTGGACCAGGAGGTTATGAAACAGCAATAAGGCTGCATCAATATGGAATAGAAACAATGGTTTTTGAAAAAGAAAGATTGGGAGGAGTATGTCTGAACTGGGGCTGTATCCCTACTAAAAGCATGGTGAAAGTAGCAGAGCTTTTCCATGAAATCAAAATTGCCAAACAGTTTGGAATAACATTGCAAAATCCTCAGATAGATTATTCCCAAATTTGGCAGAGAAAAAATAAAGTAGTTAAAAAATTGGTATCGGGAATTGAATTTCTGTTCAAAAAAAGGAATATACCAGTTATAGAAGAAACTGTAACAAAGATTTCTAAAACAGCAGATAGCTATAGTATAAAAACAGAGCAAACAGAAATTGAAGCAAAATATGTGGTATTGGCAACTGGTTCATTACCGCAGGAATTGCCTTTTATGAATTTCAACGAAGAGAACATATTATCGTCCACCGGAATATTGAAAATGCAAGAATTGCCACAACACCTTGTTATAATAGGTGGAGGAGTTATAGGCTGCGAATTTGCATCTATTTATAATCAATTGGGTGTGAAAGTGGAGATTGTAGAATTTCTTCCTAAATTGATTTCCACCGAAGATGAAGAAATATCCAAAAGATTGGCAATGGCATTTAAAAAATCGAAGATAAAACTTCATCTTAAAACAGCTGTTGAAGATTATGAGGAAAAAGATGGGAAAATAATTTTAAAACTTTCCAATAAAAAAGAGTTGCAAACAGAAAAAGTGCTTTTGAGTGTGGGAAGAAAACCGAACTGGAATATAGAATTCCCTTCCCTGAAAACTAACAAAGGCTTTATAAAAATAGATGATAATATGCGTACAAATTTAGATAATGTTTTCGCAATAGGCGATATTACTGGCAAACTTTTACTAGCCCACACCGCTAGCAAGCAGGGTTTGTTAGTTGCAGATATCATCAATAATGAATTAAATTCTGCTGATAAAGATATTTCACCTTTGAATTATAAAAAAATCCCGGCCTGCACTTTTACCAATCCGGAAATTGCTTCTGTAGGTTTTACAGAAGAGGAAGCTTCCCAAAAATATGAGAAAATAGCGGTGGGAAAATTTCCCTTTAGCGCCAATGGTAAAGCATTAGGTTTAGGCGAAACCTTTGGCTTGGTAAAAGCAATTGTATATGAAAAAACAAAAAAAATCGTGGGAATTCATATAATAGGACCCCAAGCTACAGAACTTATTGCCCAAGCAGGTGTTATGATTGGTTTGAACGCCAGTTTGGAAGATATAAAAAAAGTTGTTTTTGCTCATCCAACTCTGTCCGAGGCGGTAATGGAAGCTATGGAAGATGCCGAAAATATGGCAATCCACAAAATGTAGGAATATATGATAAGAAAACCATATTGGTTAAAATCGGAGAAATTGGGAACAAAAAAAACGAGTGATATTACCCGCATGCTACGAAAATTTAAATTGCATACAGTGTGCGAAAGTGCCAAATGCCCAAATCGCGGAGAATGTTTTGACCGTGGAACAGCTACATTTATGATTTTGGGAGATGTTTGTACCCGTAATTGCAGTTTTTGTGCTGTGGGTAAAAATAGAAAACCGCTACCTGTTGATCCTAATGAACCGGAAAACATAGCCCGACTTTCCAAAGAACTCCAACTGAAACATATCGTTATTACAACAGTTACCAGGGATGATCTTCCTGATGGCGGTGCTGGACATTTTGCCAAGACCGTGAAAAAAATAAGAGAAATTTGTGCTTCCCAGGTTAGCATAGAAGTCCTTATTTCCGATTTAAAAGGGGATTTGAGTGATTTGAAAACAATTTTAGATAGTTGCCCAGATATTGTGAACCATAATGTAGAAACAATTCCCAGATTGTATTCTCAGGTAAGACAGATGGCAAATTTTGATCGTTCTCTTAAAATTTTGGAAAAAGCAAAAGAAGACCAGAATATAGAGCTTACAAAAAGTGGATTTATGGTTGGTTTGGGCGAAACTGATGAAGAAGTAACTGAACTTTTGAAAAAATTGAAAGATGCTAAAGTTGATATTGTAACTATTGGCCAGTATATGCAGCCTTCTAAAGAGTATTTTTCTGTTAAAAGATATGTAGAGCCAAAAATTTTTGAGGAATATCGAAAACAAGGTCTGGCGATGGGTTTTAAATTAGTAGAATCGGCGCCGCTGGTGCGTAGTTCTTATAAAGCCGAAAAAGCCAGAAAATACCTTACAAGGTTATCGAAACAATAGGGTAAATTATTAGAAATTAACAAAGGAGTAATTATGCAAATTACAATTACTGCCAGACATTTTGATCTGACAAATGCCATTCGCGAACATATCGAGGAAGAAGCAAAAAAACTGGAGAGGTATTTCGATCATATTATTGATGCTCAATTTATTATGGATGTGCAAAATGAACGCAATACTGTGGAATTAATTGTTCATATTCCTAAGAACAGCCTAACTTGCGAAGCAACTGAAACAGATATGTACCGAGCAATTAACAGTGCTATCGAAAAGATGGAACAGCAGATCAAAAAGTTAAAGGGTAAGTGGGAAGATCATCATAAAAGAAATAGAAAACAAGTAGACCAATTTGTTTACGCCAATCTTATCCAAAAAGAACAACCCAAGCATACAATAAAAATTAAAAGAATGATAGCAGAACCAATGATGGTTAACGATGCAATAGACGCTTTTGAAAACAAAGGTAAACCTTATCTGATTTTCAAGAATATAGAAACTGACAGAATAAACGTGCTTATTAAAAAAGATGCTGAACACTATAAGTTGATTCAGCCATAACTTGGATTTCCTGCCGGCTCTTTGTAGTCGGCAGGTATTTCCCATTACAAAAGGATTTCTTATGAAAACTATACAATTAAAAATGCTTTTCCACGAGATGAAAGAAGAGTTTTCGCTAAGTTTACTAACCAAAGAATCTACCTTGGATAAAATTATTACCAATCCATATATAAACAGACCCGGTTTAGCTTTGGCAGGATATTTCGAGAGATTCTCTTATGACAGAGCACAGATTTTGGGAGAAACGGAGATCAGTTACCTGCAATCTTTGAAACAAGAAAAGCTATACGATCGAATTAAAGAAGTTTTTACTTATGATATTCCCACTGTTTTTATCACAAAAGGCCTATCTGTACCCGATCCTATGGTATTTTTGGCTAATGAGCTTAATATTCCAATCATAAGTACTCGCATTACTACCAATAAATTCTATCATATTTTGGGAAAATATTTCGATGATATTTTTGCACCTACAAAAACTGTTCACGGAACTCTGGTTGATCTTTTCGGGGTTGGAATTTTATTGACTGGTAAAAGTGGTATAGGGAAAAGTGAATGTGCTTTAGATTTGGTTGAACGTGGTCGCCGACTTATAGCCGATGATGCTGTGAAAATAATAATGAGAGATGATGTTCTTATGGGAACTGCTACTAATGATTATGGACATTTTATGGAAGTGCGCGGAGTTGGCTTGATAGATGTGGAAAGAATGTTTGGGATTCATGCTGTAAGAGCACAAAAGCGTATTGATGTGCAGGTAGAACTTATGCCCTGGCGCGATAATTTGAATTACGAGCGCATTGGATTAACCGATAACACAGTTGATATTTTAGGAAAGAAAGTACCCATAATCTATCTGCCTGTTTCACCCGGGAAAAATGTGTCTGTGGTAATTGAGGTAATAGCAATGAACTATATTCTAAAAACGTATGGTTATGACGCTGCCAAAGAATATACTGCCAAACTTCAGCAAGACCTTACCAATAAAGCCAAAAAAAGAAAAATAAGATTGGATGATAAAGAATAATTTATGATCAAAACTAAGGTAAAAATAAAAAATAAGCTTGGAATGCATGCACGTCCGGCTACAATGCTAGTTAAAGCTGCTTCTAAATATCGTTCCGACCTTAAAATTGTGAAAGATGATATGGAGATAAACGGAAAAAGTATAATGGGAGTTATGACTTTAGCAGCAGAGCAAGGCTCGGAATTGGAATTAGTGGCGGATGGGGTAGATGAAGAGTATCTTATAAAAGAGATAACTGAACTTTTTGAAAAGAAATTTGATGAAGAATAGGTGATTATGAAAGTTTTAAAAGGTTTGCCAGTTTCCGATGGTATAGCTATTGGAAAAGCTAAATATGTGAATAAAACTAAGTTCAAAATAAAAAAGAAGAGTATTAAAGAAGAGGAAGTAGATTCAGAATTGGAAAGATTCGAAACCAATTTGCAAAACGTATTAGCTGAATTAGACGAGCTTATCGAAAATTTTTCCCTTTCCAAAGATAACCAAGATATACTAAACACTCACAAAATGATTTTAAAAGATCCCGACTTCATAGAAAAGATAAAAAAAATGATAAGCCAGGAGCTAATGAGCTTGGAACAGGCAATAAAAAAACATTTTACCGACATTATGGCCATATTCAATAATATGGAAAATAATTTCTATGCCGAGCGTTCCAGCGACTATGAAGATGTTGCGTATAGATTTTTGAAACATGCAATGAATATTAAAAGTAGCGATTTTTCAAATATAGATAAAAATTCTGTAATATTTATCGATAGAATTTCTCCTTCAGAAGTTACAAAAGCATATGAAAGAGAAATCCAGGGTATCGTGGTAGATCAGGGTAGCAAAAATTCACACAGCTCTATTATTGCACGCTCTATGAACCTGCCGATGGTGGTAACTTCGGAGGAACATAAAAAAAAGATATCGCAAAACACCATGGTAATTGTAGATGGCAGCGAAGGGAAAATCTATGTAGATCCCGATGAAGAAACTTTACACAAATTTACCGAAAAGAAAAAAATTATTGAAAAAAGGTCGCAGGAGCTTGAAAAATTAAAGTATAAAGATTCAGTTACCAAAGATGGAAAGAAGATAGGCCTAATGAGCAATATAGAGATCCCGGAAGAGATTGTACAGGTTAAACATAACAATAGTGCTGGAATAGGCCTTTTCCGAACAGAATTTTTATTTATTGACCGAGAAAATCTTCCTACTGAAGAAGAGCAATATAAGATATATAGTGAAATTGCTGAAAAAGTTGCTCCCCACCCGCTTATTATTCGCACCATCGATATTGGCGGTGATAAGCTTTCTAGTATTTTAAATATTGAACACGAATTGAATCCAAATTTGGGTTGTAGGGGAATACGGCTTTCATTCGAGAATATTCCTGTATTCAAAACTCAACTTAGAGCTATTTTAAGAGCAAATAAAAAAGGTAATATTAAAATAATGTTTCCTATGATATCTTGCGTTTACGAGGTTATGAAAGCAAAAAAAATTATTTCCGAGTGTAAACAAGAATTAGATAAAGTTAATGAAGTGGAAATCGGGGCTATGATTGAAATTCCTTCAGCAGCCGTTAATGCAAAATCAATTGCTAAAGAGTGCGATTTTCTTAGTATCGGTACTAACGATTTAATTCAATATACCCTGGCTGTAGATCGCGATAACCAAACAGTTGCAGAATATTACAGACCGGCCCATCCTTCTGTATTACAATTAATAAAAATGACTGTGGAAAAAGCACATAAGCAAAATACAAAAGTGGCTGTTTGTGGAGAAATGGCTTCCCAAGAACAATTTATTGGAATTCTTTTGGGTTTGGGAATAGATGAATTGAGCGTTAGTCCAGCTAAAGTTCTTCGCATAAAAGAAAAAATTAGAAATACAGATATAAAAAAACAAAAAGAAATAGCAAATAAAATGTGTAAAATGAGCACCGAAAAAGAGGTAATGGATTTTTTGCAAAGGAGTGAGCGATGAGTGTATTAGATAATGAAAAAAAGATATATGAAATAGATTCTGAAGATATGTATGCTAAGATAATCCACATGCCCGAACAAATTATGGATGCCTATAATAATTTCGATCCACATTATCCGGATAATTTTCCCGATTGGGATATTTCTAAAATTGAGCGAATAGTAATTTGTGGTATGGGTGGTTCTGCTATTTCCGGTGATATTGCTGCTGCTGCCTTTAACAGTATTATTCCTATTTCTGTGGTGAAAGATTATAACATTCCTTATGTTGACGAAAAAACACTTGTGATCTGCATAAGCTATTCGGGAAATACGGAAGAAACACTTTCTTGCCTGCAGCAGGCT
>JAXHUB010000211.1:0-4319 GCA_034189845.1 Candidatus Cloacimonadota bacterium
AAAGATTGGTAGTTATTAGGTTTCGGTCGCGCTATGAAATCCCGAAAACTATTTTGTAACGGCTGAAAATTTGCATGTATTATTCCCAAAACAACATAACACTGTTCTACTGTGTCTACAATTATGCGAATAGCTGCTAAATCGTAAATATCGCTGTAAGGAACTTGGTCGAGCTTATGCTTGCGATAGAGGCTGTAGAAATGTTTGGTTCTACCAGTAACCTCCGCTGTTATAGAGTTCTTCTTCAGAATTTTTTTTACAGGATCGATAAAAGAATTTATAAACTGGTCACGACCTGCCTTTTGTTCTTTTACTATAGATTCAATTTTTTTATATTCCTGAGGATAAAGATATTTAAGGCAAAGGTCTTCTAGTTCCCATTTAATTTTTGCTAATCCAAACCGATTGGCTAAAGGAGCATAGATATCCAAGGTTTCAGTAGCTATCCTTTTTTTCTGCGTATCATTCAAATATTGCAAGGTGCGCATATTATGCAAACGATCTGCTAGTTTTATCAATATTACACGGATATCTTTGGTTATGGAAACCAGCAGTTTGCGGAAATTTTCAGCTTGATTGTTTTTAGCTAATTTCCCTGATTTATAATTATAAGAATCTAATTTAGTAACGCCTTCTACTAAATTTGCTGCTTCCTGGCCAAATTCTTTTTTCAATTCCTTATAAGTTACAGCAGTATCTTCCAATGTGTCGTGCAGTAATCCAGCTATTACACAGACTTTATCCACATTCATTTTTGCCAGTATCAAAGCAGTAGCTGCGGGATGTTCGATGTAGGGTTCTCGAGAATGCCGATACTGATCTTCATGCGCTTTTTGACTGAATTCGTATGCTTTCTGAAGAGTTTTGCTTTTAAGTTCCGGCCTTATCTGCTTTAATTTTTTTAGAAAACTATCCATCTTATTCACAATTTATCAACTCAGTTTTTTTTTGTATCCAAATATTTGGAAGCAGTAGCTGTCAAATGAAATCTACAGGTTTCTCACAGCCATCACAGCAATACCAACTAGTTTGGTTTTCTTTAGTTTATCCTTATCGAGCAAGATTGGTGAAAATTCTGTATTATATGGCGATAGTAAAATCTTTTTCCCTTCCGAGAACAAATTGACTTTTTTTAGGGTCACTTCGCCATCGTAGTTAATTACACAAACTCGCTCATCTGCCTGCTGCCAATCATTGCTGTGTTTCACAATTACCACATCGCCATGAGAAATATAGGGATGCATGCTGTTTCCGCTTGCATTGAACGCAAAATACTCCTTAAAATCTCCAGGAAGTGAATGGCTGTCTACCATAATGTAATCGTCAATTTCAGCAGCCTGGATCTCTTCAGGCGAACCACAACTAACCGCTGCTACTACTGGGATGTTAAAATATTTTTTCCCAGCTATCATTTTGATGTGCTCCTCGCCAAACATTACTCCATCGCCGGTTAGCAGCCAGTTGATATTTACTTTATAGTTAAGGGCCAACTTGTTTAAAAAATTATAATCCGGGTTAGTGCGATTGTTTATATAGCGATTTACTACCACGTTGGAAGTATTTAGATCTTTTGCTAATGCGGTTTGAGTTAACTCTAACTCTTCCAGTAAAATTTGTAATCTTTCTCCTAAACTCATCTGTCCTCCTAAATATATTTAACTATGGAGTTAAAATATAAATTGACTATTTATCTGTCCAGTTAAAAATTGTCTTAGAAATTTGGAGGTAGCTATGAGCAGGAATAAGATAATTTGTGGAGCTAATATTCAGGAAATTGGTGTTTTGGATAGGAAGGCGGAAATAAGTCGACCTCTTTTGGGATCAGAAATAGCTGCCGGTTTTCCCTCTCCGGCTCAGGATTACATCGAAACAAGTTTAGATTTGAATCAGCAGCTTATAATGCATGAAGCTGCCACTTTTTTTGTGAAAGTAGAAGGTGATTCCATGGAAGATTCCGGAATTTATGCTGGCGATATTCTTATCGTAGATCGCTCTTTACCAGCTATCGATAAGAAAATTATTATAGCAGCTTTGGAAGGTGAGCTAACAGTAAAGCAACTGCGAATAAAAAATGGACGTTGGTATCTTTTTCCTAAAAATAAAAATTACCAGACTATCGAGATCACGCCGGATTCCGATTTTTTTGTATGGGGTGTGGTTACCTATGCTATTCACAAATTGTTTTAACTAGGAAATTAATTTTAATATGAGCCGCAATAAAATCTTTGCCTTAGTAGATTGTAACAGCTTTTACGTAGCTTGCGAACGGGTTTTTCGTCCAGATCTGCGTGGCAAGCCGGTAGGTGTGCTTTCCAACAACGATGGTATTGTAGTAGCGGCCTCCCCAGAGTTGAAAGAATTGAATATGGGACGCGGTACTCCCGCTTTTAAAATGAAAAAAGCAATTAAAAAATACGACATCCACCTTTTCTCTTCCAACTATGCACTATATGGAGATATGTCGGCCCGGGTGATGAAAAGTTTAGCCTATTTTACACCAAATTTGGAAGTTTATTCCATAGATGAAGCCTTTTTGGAATTAACCGGTATAAATTGTAAAAATTGGCTGCAATACGGTCGAATTATAAAGGCAAAAGTAGAGGGTTGGACAGGTATCCCGGTTTCGGTAGGTATAGCCCGCACCAAAACATTGGCTAAGTTGGCTAATACTATAGCAAAAAAATACGAGAAATTTAACGGTGTATTTAATTTGATAGACCATCCAAGATTTCGAAAGGTTTTACAAAGTGTTAGTGTTGATAAAATTTGGGGAGTAGGAAGACGCTATGCCCAAAAACTACAGAGATATGGAATTCAGAATGCATGGCAGCTTTCCCAAGCCGAAGATAACTGGATAGAAAAAATGATGACCATTGTGGGTTTAAGGTTGGTAAAAGAACTGCGAGAAATTTCTTGTGTAGATATCGAAATGGATATCATGCCCCGCAAAAGTATTGTTTCTTCCAAATCTTTTGGCAAATTAGTAACCAGTTTACCAAAATTAAAAGAAGCTGTTTCACAATATACTACTCGAGCTGTAGAAAAATTGCGCTTGCAGAACTCTTTAGCCTATCAGCTAATGGTTTTTCTCCAAACAAATCGATTTCGGCAGGAACCGCAGTATGCCAATTACTGCAGTAGAAGGTTGGAAGTACCTTCGGCCTATACCCCCGATTTTATAAAATTAGCTAATAGCATGCTAGAAGCTATTTACAGACCCGGTTATAATTACCAGAAGGCTGGGGTGATGATCTCGGATATTATTGCTATGAAATATGCGCCACTCGATCTGTTTTTACCCTGTTATTTAGATGATGAACGTCAACCTCTGATAGATTCTTGCGATAAAATTAATAGTAAATGGGGTAGGGATACTATACAATTTGCCAGTTCTGGTATAAAACGAGATTGGCAGATGCGCAGACAATATCTTTCACCTCGTTATACCACCTGTTGGAGTGAATTAGCGCGGGTTAAATAAATTCTTTAACTTGTGGGATAGTTTCTTTCTGATTCTCCGTAATTGCAAGTATAAGGTGCGGATCCACCAATATTTTTTTATATTTAAATCATCAAGAGAATAATGTTCTATAAAAAGGTCATTATATTCATCCAGATGCATACGGCTAAGGTCTTGCAGCCGAGAGCACAGAGATAATTTACTCCTAAATTTGCAACGATTAAGATCGATGATTGTTGGTTCTATCTCGGGTTGAGAGGCATCGAATATGAAATTTGAAAGATGTAGATCATGATGTTTAATGCCAATATTATGCATCTTTCGGCAAAAGTTAGCTACTTTTATTGCTGTCTTTCTTTTTTTTATGTCTGAAACAGATGGATCTTTGAAATAGTCTTTCAATTTCTTAGCATTGGGAATGGTTTCGGAAATGTAAATGCTGTTCAAAGTAAAAGGCCCCCATTTGCTTTCCAAATATCCTAAAGGACGTGGCGTTGATAAACCAGAATCTAAAAACTTGCAAGCTGATATATAAGCACGGTTGGCTTTAGATCTTTTGAAGATTGACTCCAACTGGCGGTATAAACCCTGCTGACTGATCTTTAGGGTTATATGTGGAATCGAAATTTTAAGATCTTCGAGTAGTTTTATATTAATAATTTTGTTTCTTTTTAGCTTATGTATATTTATTTTGAAATTTGTTTCAAATAAGGTTTTATAGCTTTTATTATCGAAAAACTTAGCAAGTTCGGGATGTAATAATCCGCTTGTCTTATATAGTTTAACACGTTGATGCTTATCTCTCTTTGTATATTCCATAAAATTAAAATATACCGGAGAGCTTTTGCCCTCCGGTTTT
>JAXHUB010000212.1:0-5487 GCA_034189845.1 Candidatus Cloacimonadota bacterium
CCTTTGGGTCCAATCTGGCCGATAGAGCCCGTCGCGGTATGAGCTTGTATAAAGAAGATTCCGAATTACCTTTGCGCTGTTCACATTGCAACCCCGAGGTAAATAGAGTTTATGAAGAATATTTGGGAGCACCCAATTCGGAAAAAGCACATAAGCTGTTGCATACTTACTACTTCCAGCGTTCCACAACTCATGGGCAAGCAGAAAAAGAAGTAACGCATAAACACTAATAAAAAAAGCAAATATAGTTAAAGAGGGAGACCTGTGCAAGGTCTCCCTTTCTTATTAAGAAAATATTTAACAACTGTTTTTATATTATTATGGATTGATTTTGGCAAACCTCATTATGTAGTATTTGCTATGATACCTTTAGCAATTGGTTTATTCTGGATGATGGGGATTCTTAACTTATCGGGTTTTATGCTAACATTTATGACTTTTACAGGTTTACCTTTGATAATTGGTATCGGGATAGATGACGGCGTGCATATCATGCATCGCTGGCAGTACGAAGGAAAGGGCAAAATTCATACAGTCTTTTCAAGTACAGGCAAGGCAATCCTATTGACTTCTCTAACTACCATGCTGGCTTTTGGCTCGATGATATTTTCAGCCTTTCCGGCCTGGGCCTGGTTTGGCAGGGACCTGACAATTGGTGTAGGGGCTTGTTTTGTTGCCACTGTTTTAATTCTACCTGGTATTTTCGGTTGGATTGGAAAGAGCAAATAACGCTAAGTATTGGAAATGATATAAAACCTAATTCAAGCAAAATAATAGAAAGTCAAATTCTTCCCAAACATGGATGGTTTTATCTGCTATATTTACTGATGCAAGAGATTTTATAAAAGTAAAGAATGCTATACAATATTTAGTATAACAAAAAGGCAAGGCCTTTTAGCCTTGCCTGCCTGCAACTATTGTCATGAAATTTTAAGCTGCATCAGTTTTCTTTGAATGTGAATTTATTATCTTTGTAATCTACAGTTATTTTACTTCCTTCATGTAGGTTACCTTCCAAAAGTTCCATGGCCAATCTATTTTCTACCTCTTTTTGTATTACTCGTTTTAGTGGACGAGCCCCAAATTGGGGATCAAAGCCTAATTCCGCCAGTTCGTTAAGAGCAGATTCAGTAAATTCAAGTTCAATGCGTTTATCTGTAAGTCTTTTTTGCAAATAAATCAGCTGAATTTTCACAATATCTTTTAACTGTTCTTTATTCAAACGGTGGAAAATGATAATGTCATCCAGTCTGTTTAAAAATTCGGGTCGGAAATGATTTCGTAGAGCCAAACGTAGTTTCTCTTTTAGTTCTTCATCTTCCATTTTATCCTGCTCATATATCATATCGGAAGCAATATTAGAAGTCATAATAATCACAGTATTCTTGAAATCAACTGTTCGTCCTTTACCGTCTGTCAAACGGCCATCGTCCAAAATTTGCAGCAAGATATTAAATACATCTTGGTGTGCTTTTTCTATTTCATCGAACAGAATAACGCTATAGGGACGTCTGCGAACAGCTTCTGTAAGGTAGCCTCCTTGGTCATAACCCACATAACCGGGTGGTGCGCCCACTAAGCGCGAAACAGAGTGTTTTTCCATGAATTCGCTCATATCGATGCGAACCATAGCTTTTTCGGTATCGAAAAGGAACTCTGCTAAAGCTTTTGCCAGCTCTGTCTTCCCAACACCGGTAGGCCCCATAAACATGAAGGTTCCGATAGGTTTTTGGATGTCTGCCAATCCGCTGCGGGAACGACGTATAGCATCGGATACTGCGCGCAAGCCTTCCTCTTGTCCTACAACCCGTTTCTCTAGTACTTTTTCCATTCTAAGTAATTTCTGCTGCTCACTTTCCATCAGCTTAGAAACTGGAATACCTGTCCATTTGGAAATAATTTCGGAGATCATTTCCTCATCTATTTGTTCTTTCAAAAGCTGTTTATCTTTGGGAATAGAGGCTAATTTCTTTTTTAGCTCCTCCAACTCCTTTTGTTTTTGGATCAGTTTACCATATTTAAGTTCGGAAACTTTACCCAAATCACCTTCTCGCTCCGCTCTTTCTGCTTCTGCTTTAATTTGATCTATCTCTTCCGATACCTTGCTGATATTTTTTAGAAGTTCTTTTTCATGATGCCAGCGAACTTTTAAGTCAGCTTGTTTTTGGCGGAGCGTTTCCATCTCATTGTTTATTTTTTCCAGTCTTTCTTGGGAAAGTTTATCTTTCTCTTTTTTTACCGAAAGCTTTTCAATTTCCAGTTGGCGAATTTTTCTTTCCACGTCATCAAGTTCCTGAGGCATGGAATTTATCTCCATACGCAAACTAGCGCAAGCTTCATCTATCAAGTCTATCGCTTTATCTGGCAAAAATCTATCGCTAATATATCGTTGAGATTGAACTGCAGCAGCCACCAGGGCTCCGTCTGTTATCTGAACCCCATGATGGACTTCGTATTTTTCCTTAATACCGCGTAAAATCGAGATAGTGTCTTCCACCGATGGTTCAGAAATATATACTGGCTGGAATCGTCTTTCCAGGGCAGCATCTTTTTCTATGTGCTTGCGATATTCATCTAAGGTAGTAGCTCCAACACAGTGTAAAGTACCTCTAGCCAGAGCGGGTTTTAACATATTGGAAGCATCTACAGCTCCTTCAGCAGCTCCAGCACCTACCACTGTATGTATTTCATCTATGAAAAGAACTATTTTACCTTCTGCCTTTTCTACTTCTTTTAGTACTGCTTTTAATCGTTCTTCAAATTCACCACGAAATTTTGCACCAGCTAAAAGAGAACCCATATCGAGTTCCAAAATATCTTTGTCTTTCAGGTTCTCTGGAACATCTAAATCTACTACGCGTTTTGCTAAACCTTCCACAATAGCTGTTTTACCTACCCCCGGTTCTCCTATGAGTACAGGATTGTTCTTTCTACGACGCGACAGAGTCTGAATTGTTCTTCTAATTTCGTCATCTCTGCCAATTACTGGGTCCAATTTCCCTAATCTGGCCAATTTGGTAAGATTACGTGTGTATTTTTCCAAAGCCTGGTATTTAGCTTCGGGATTTTGGTCGGTTACTTTTTGATTTCCACGAATTTCTTGCATTGCTAATAGTAATTTATCTCTTTTAAGACCATACTCTTTTAAATCGAATGGCATTTTTGCCTTTTCTACAACTGCTATTAGCAAATGTTCTAAGCTAACATATTCATCGTCTAATTTCTGTGCTTCTTTTTCCGCCTGAGTTAATACTCGATTTAATTCTGTAGATAGAGTAGATTGCACTGCTCCGCTTACACGCGGCAGTTTCTGCAATTCTTGGTCTATGCGGGTGCGTAGACCAAGAAGATCAACTTCCATTTTTTGCATTACGTTAACAATAAAACTTCCCTCTTGCTTTAGCATGGCAGCCAGAAGATGCAGAGAAGATATTTCTTGCTGTCCATTATCACTTGCTATCTGCTGCGCTTCAGCTAAAGCTTCTTGCGATTTTATGGTTAATCTGTTAATATTCATATTTATTTACCTCTTTTTTATTTTTCAGAAGGTATTATAGCTTATTACCTCCTGTTTTTCTTTTAATTTTCTGCTACTTTTTTTAACATCTGGATATCCTATTGGTAATAGAGCAACTGCCTCATATTCAGTTGGCATATTAATAAGATCTCTTAATTTATCTTGGTGAAAAGCTCCGATCCAACAAGTTCCCAAACCTAACTCTGCTGCTTGTAAAGCAATATGCTCACCGGCTATTGCCGCATCTACAAGTGCTCCACGAAAACCACAAGTCATTTTGTAGTCTAAATTATTCACACAAACTGCTATGGTGGCTGGTGCTTCAGAAACAAAAGTTTGTCCTTTGCAGACATCGGTTAGTTTTTCTCGCTTTTTATCATCAGTAATTACAATAAATTTCCATGGCTGAATATTGCGAGCAGAAGGAGCTAATCTGGCTGCCTCTAGAATAGCTTCCATCTTTTCCGATTCGATTTTTTTGTCCTTGAATTTACGAACACTGTATCGATTTTTAATAGCATTTAGTACCATAAATCCTTCCTATATCTTTTATTTGTACATAAATTAAGCCTGAAACTAAGTGTGTCAAGTAATTTTTTAGCACTCCGAGGAATAGTCTGCTAATTTTTAATTTGCATTTTTAGGATTTTTTATTATATTTGTTTGTGAATTCAAAGAAAAAAGGAGGTGGAAAAATGAAAAAAAACTATCCAACAAGAAGCAATAGGGATTTATTTCCTGCAATGAGTATGTTCGATAATTTTTTACAACGTTTTTTCGACGAGGACACCAATGAAGAAAATGAACGCATGATGGCGATTGATGTTATTGAAGATGACAATAATTATGTGGTAAAGGCAGATTTGCCAGGTATAAAAAAAGATAACATCAATATTTCTGTAGACGATAATGAGCTGGTAATAGAAGCTAAGCATGATGAAAAGAAGGAAGAAAAGAAGGCTTCCTATTATCGTTGTGAACGCTATAGTGGAAATTACAGACGTTCTATTTTGCTTTCCGAAAATGTAGATAGAAATAATATCGATGCTAAGTTTAAAGATGGAGTTTTGGAAGTAACGCTTCCCAAGAGAGAACCTAAACCAGTTAAGAAAATTTCTGTGAAATAAACTTACCCTCCCACATAGCCGCAGAGATGCGGCTATTTTTTTTATTTGACGAGAGAAAACAAGAATTATTTTTTTTCATCCAGCAGGGTAACAGCTGAAAAATAAATTTTTAGGAGGAAAACAGGAAACTTGAGACATTTTTAGTTTATTTTAAAATTTTAGAACTCATAATAAGGAGGATATTGATGAAAAAGTTAATTACACTAAGCTTCGTCTTGCTAATCTTTTCCACCACGATTTTTGCACAATTACCCCTAACCGACCAGTTGGAAAGTCCTTTTGTGCAAGTTGTAGAAAATATTCGCAAGTCGGTGGTAAACATCCAAGTAGAGTACGAAGTAAAATTGGGAACAACTCCTAGTTTTCCGTTTGATGACGAATTTTTCCGTTTTTTCTTTCCAGAAATACCCCGGGAACCCCAATCTAGGAAATCTTACAATATGGGAAGCGGTTTTATCTTCAAAAAAGATGGCCAAGAAGTTTATATAATTACCAATAATCACGTAGTAGAAAATGGCCAGGATGGTGAAATAACAGTAACTTTGGCAGATAAAGCAAAGTATGATGCAGAAATAGTTGGCTTAGATTCAGACACTGATTTGGCGATTATAAAAATTAAGGTGGATAAAGGAGAAGAAGTTATTGTAGCACCTTTGGGAAACTCTGATGAGATAAAAGTTGGTAGCTGGGCTATTGCGATCGGTAATCCTTTTGGTCAACTTGGTTTAGAGCGAACTGTTACAGTTGGAGTGGTTTCTGCAACTGGTCGTTCAAATTTGAATTTTGGAGAAGATTCTCCTATCTACCAAGATTATATTCAGACCGATGCAGCTATAAATCCAG
>JAXHUB010000213.1:0-7087 GCA_034189845.1 Candidatus Cloacimonadota bacterium
AAAATACAGGTTACAGAACGAGATGATGTAAGACTTAAGGTTACTAAACATGCTACTAAGTGCGATGCCGATTTGCAAGAGGCTCAAGTAGAAATCAATAACGATAAAGCTGAACTTATAATAGAAACTAAGTATAAAAGTAAATCTAATCCAAATGTAAGTGTCGATCTGGATTTAGAGCTACCTCGCTCGCTTCAACTAAAAGAGATCACCAGCTCTAACGGCAATATTAGTTTAATAAACTGTGAGGGCAAATCAGTTGTATCAACTTCCAATGGGGGTATAACTATTAAAGAATGTACAGGTGATTTTGATCTTTCCACCAGCAATTCATCGATTTTTGCCCAAAATATTAAGGGAAGTTTATCTGCCACTACATCCAATGGCAAAATAACAGCTAGAGTTATTAGTTATTTAAAAAGCTTAACTACTTCTAATAGTTCTATAGAAGCCGAAGTATTAACTTTACCTCAAGATCTTAGCATATCTACTAATAATGGTAGGATTGAAGTTTTTTTACCAGAAAAACTTAATGCTGAACTGCTGGCTAATACCTCTAATGGTTCAGTTAAACTAAAAGGAGTGGAAGTAGGGACAATAGATCTCGGAAAAACTAATCTCTCTGGTAGTCTTGGACATGGCGGCAATAAACTTAGGTTAACAACTTCTAACAGCAATATTGAAATTAATTCTATTAACATTTCTTCGCAATAGAACAGATATAATCCTCTAATTCTAAGGAGCACTTCACCCCCAGTGCTCCTTTTTTTCTTTACAAAATAGCTTAAATATTTGCATTTTCCTTGAAAAATAGGTGAAAATTATGAAAGAACAGTTATCTTTATTTGAAAAAAATAAAATTACTAATATCCCATTGGCAGAAAAGATACGGCCTGCCGAGATCTCAGAAATAGTAGGACAAGATAAACTTTTAGCACCTGGCTCTCATTTAAGAAACATGATAGAGCAAGATAATTACAGCTCATTTATTTTATGGGGACCACCAGGTACCGGCAAAACAACTATTGCAAGACTTATACAGAGAAAGACTAAGAGTAAATTTATCTCTTTTAGTGCTGTGCTTACCAGTATAAAAGATGTTAAGAATGTAATGAAAGAAGCTGAATATACCTTACGCACAAAAAAATTAAATACTATTTTATTCATAGATGAAATTCATCGCTTCAATAAATCGCAGCAAGACGCTTTTCTGCATTACATAGAAGCTGGTGCAATAATACTCATAGGTGCCACAACCGAAAATCCTTCTTTTGAAGTTATCCCAGCCCTTCTTTCTCGTTGTGAAGTGTTCGTAGTGCAAAATTTGGAAAAGACCGATATTGAAAAAATTATTCAGCGCGGTATTGGAAAATTAGAGCAAAATTTACAGTTTACAAAAAAATGTATTGAATACTTAGCAGAACAAAGCGGCGGAGATGGACGCAAAGCACTAAACTACCTGGAAATATTATCCAAAAGTTCTTCAGAAAAAAAACAAATAGATATTAAATTTGCTTCGGAAATTTTAGCAAAAAAAGCTATGTTTTACGATAAGGATAGGGAAGAACATTACAATGTAATTTCAGCTTTACATAAATCTATGCGCGGCAGCGATCCTCAGGCAGCTTTATATTGGTTGGCACGTATGTTGGAAGCAGGAGAAGATCCTCTTTATGTTGTACGTAGATTGGTGCGTTTTGCTTCCGAAGATGTAGGCTTAGCAGATCCTGAAGCATTGAAATTGGCTCTGGCAGTTAAAGATGCTGTTCATTTTTTGGGAATGCCTGAAGCGAATACAGCTATTGCACAGCTGGTGGTTTATTTGGCAACTGCACCGAAAAGTAACAGTATTTATAAAGCATATGCAAAGGCTGCCTTTAAGGCAAAAAAAACAAGCCATTTGGGAGTACCGCTACACATAAGAAATGCGCCCACCAGTTTAATGAAAGAATTGGAGTATGGTAAAGATTATAAATATTCTCATAATTTCAAAAATGCTTATACTTACCAAAATTATTTTCCTAAAAAAATGGCAGAAGAAATTTTTTATGAACCTTCGCGTTTTGGTTTTGAAAAAGAGATTAAGAAACGTATTGCCTGGTGGGAAAAGTTACGTAATGAGCAACAAAGACAAAAAGATGAATAAAACTCTTGCCAAAAGGGAGAGCAAATCTTGCTTAACTATCAGGAAAGAGGCCGAAAGGAGATGTTTTGAAAAAAGTTTGGTTAACTATAACAATTTTAGCAAGTTGTGTGATGTTTGCTGAATATAAAATGCCTTCCCAAAAAATTGTTGATATTTTCGATTCACCCACCAATCCGTATTGGACCTATGATTCTTTTTCTAACTATGCTTTAGAAAAGCAGTATAACCGATACCAATCTTTAAAAAAATTAGCAGATAAGAAGGTTAAGCTAGCTGGACAAGAAATTTCCATAAAATTAAATGCAGAAATGGATACTTATCCCGATACTACATTAACTATTCATAATATAGAAAATGGCAACAGCATTAAACCAGATCTTCCAGATGATATTGAAATAAGAGAAACAATTTTTTCTAATGATGAAAGTAAGATAGCAGTTGTTACTCAAACCGAAGACGGCCTGGAATTGATAATAGTAGAAACTGCCACAGGAGAAACCATAAAAATTCCAAATATAAAGCTTAATAATGCTTTTTCGCGTAAGTGTGTGCAATGGTATTCAACAAATAATACACTTTTACTTAAAACTGTTGTTGCAGATAGGGGAAAAATACCGGAGCAGAAGATTCCAACCTCACCTATTATGGAAGAAAGTAGTGGTAAATTCAGTAAGGCTCGCACATATCAGAATTTGTTGAAGAACAAATATGATGAAAAGTTGTTCGATTATTTTTTTACTTCCCAATTAGTTGAACTTAATTTAAGGGATATGTCTGTGAAAAAAGTAGGCAAGCCAGCGGTAATTTATAATTACAACTTGTCTCCAGATAACAACTATATCTTGTTGGAAATATTGCATTCCCCATATTCTTACGAATTACCATACTATCGTTTTCCCAAAAAAACTGTTATTTGGGATAAGAGGGGAGAATTAACATGTTTGGTTTATGATAGACCTTTGCAGGATGAGGTTCCAATTGGCGGCACATATAGTGGGCCGCGTTATTTTGAGTGGCAACCTTTAAAACCAGCAACTCTTATCTACAAAGAAGCATTAGATAATGGAGATCCAAAAGAAGATGTACCTTTCAGAGATTGCATAATGAAATTGGAAGCTCCTTTTGATTCCCAACCACAACAGCTTTGTAAATTGGAACACCGTTACACAAAAATTATCTGGTCTTCCCAAGAAGATGAATTTATAGTTTATGAATATAACAGAGACAAGCTTTGGTCTCGTGGGTGGTTAATCGATCTGCGCTCTGGTTCTAAAAAGCTTTTTCATGATTTAAGTGTACACGATGTTTATAATGATCCTGGCAATCTTGTGGTTGAAAAAACAAAAGGTGGACAACACGTATTCGTGAAAAATGATAATCTGGTTTATACTATAAATAACCGAGGGGCCACATCGGAAGGTAATTATCCCTTTCTTGCTTCGATAAATTTGGAAAATATGGAAAAAGATATCTTGTTTAGATGTGCTGAGGAAAAGTATGAATTAATTTACGGAGTTTTAGATAAAAAATTCAGGGAAATTATGATTCGTAGTGAATCACCTCAAAATCCACAGAACTATTTGATATATAACATAAAAACCGGGATGCAGGAAATGTTAACAGATTATTCAAACCCTTATCCTGAAATTACGAATTTAAAGAAAGAATTAGTAAAATACGAACGTGAGGACGGGGTAAAGCTTTTTGGGACTTTGTATTTACCAGAAAATTATGAAGAAGGAGATAAACTACCATTAATCATTCATGCCTATCCGGAAGAGTTTGCCGATACAGAAACTGCCAACCAAGTAAGTGCTTCACCTTATCGCTTTCCTAGTTTTTGGGGTTCTTCCATTAGGTATTTGGTATTGGAAGGCTACGCAGTATTAGCAAATGCCTCCATTCCGATAGTTGGAGATCCAGATACGGTAAATGAGTCTTTTATTGAACAAACTTTAAGCAGTGTAAAAGCAGCTATCGAATATTTGGACAATCGTAATATAATCGACCCACAGAAAGTTGGAATTTACGGACATAGCTATGGAGCTTTTATGGTGGCAAATGTATTGGTACACAGCGATTTATGTGCTGCAGGAATAGCACGTAGCGGTGCTTACAATAGAACACTTACTCCTTTTGGTTTTCAAAGTGAAAGGCGCACTCTGTGGGAAGCGCGAGATTTTTATGTGAAAGTATCACCTTTTATGTATGCCGATAAAATAAACGAACCACTTTTACTAGTACATGGTGAAGAGGATCCTAATTCTGGCACTTATCCTCTTCAGACCAAAAGGATGTATCAGGCTATAAAAGGGAATGGTGGAACAGTTCGTATGGTTCTTTTACCTTTAGAAGGGCATAGCTACAGAGCCAGGAAATCAAATTTACATGTTATAGCAGAAATGGTTGAGTGGTTTGATAGATTTTTGAATAATGAATAAAACTTATTTAACTCTACTATTAATGGTTTTTCTAACCACCTTACTTTGTGCTCAGGAAGAACAGTTACAGAAGGATTTAGTAACTGAAACAAGAAGGGATACAATTTCACAAGAAGTAAGAAGAGATTCGCTTTTTTATAATGCAGATAGTCTTTTTTATTTTGCTGCAGAAGAAAAAATTAAATTAATGGGTCAAGCTACCGTAAAATATAAATATTCAGATCTTAAGGCAGATACAATTATAGTTGATCTTAAAAACAAGCAGGCATCTACTAGGGGAAATTCATTTTTGCAAGATAAAGACCAGATTGCCATAGGTAAAGAAATTTTTTATGATATGGAAACCGAGTGGGGTTTGGTAAATTTAGGAGCAAGCAAATTCGACAAAGGCTTTTACTATGGGAATGAGATAAGAAAAGTGGGGCCGAAGGCTTTCGATGTAGATAAAGGATTTTTTACTACCTGCGATGCTAAAAATCCTCATTTTTATATTATGGCAAATAAATTGCGATTGTATCAGAATGATATGGTAGTAGGTAAACCAGTCATATTCTATGTGAATCATTTTCCAATATTTGCTTTACCTTTTGCGGCATTTTCCATAAAACGAGGGCGCGAGACGGGTATATTAGTTCCATCTCCAGGTTATAATAGCACCGATGGTAAATATGTCGAGAATCTGGCATTCTACTATGCCTACAAAAATTATGCTGATGCTACATTAGCTTTCGATTATTATGAAAAAACAGGTTGGGAAGTTTCTTGGGAAACTCGTTATATAAAACGATATTTATTGAACGGAAATTTTCTGATGCGGTTTAGGAAAACAACTCCTAATCCGCAAACAAGCACTAATGACTGGTTGGTAAAATTGAATCATCATCACGAAATAGGCTATAATTCCACCTTAGATGCTGATTTGAGTTTTATTAGCAGTAAAAGAATTTGGGAGGGAAGTGAAAATATAGATGAACGACTTAGTGAACAAATAACCTCTCGTTTGGCTTTTCGCACTCCCCTTTGGGGTAGTTATTTGAATGTTAACAATAATTATACAGAAGATCTAAATGAAGAGACAAAGAGCATAACCTTACCCAGCATTTCTTATGCTTTGCCTTCCAAACCCATATATGAACTTTTTTCGGGAGATAACAGGAATCAAGATAGTTGGTGGAAAGGTTTTTCTTATTCCTACAACTTCAAGGCATTACATACTGGCTATATCACAGATCCTGGTGCCAATTTTTGGGATGTTTTGTACAAAAATAAAAAAAATCCTGATGATGAATATATCAACCAGCATAATGCAGGAATAAAACATGCTACCGGTTTGCGGTTCAATTATAACTGGATGGGGTGGTTAAAGTTATCACAAACGTTTAATTATAACGAAGCTTGGTTCGACAGAGATAAAAACGGTAATGAATTGGTTAGAGGAAGTGATTATAATACCACTAGCTCGGCTTCGTTCTCGTTATATGGAGTAAAAAGGTTTGCCAATTTTCCTATCACGGCAGTACGTCATATTATTAGTCCTCGCTTAAGTTTTAGTTATCATCCCGATTTTGGCCAAAATGAAAAATACTATAGTTTTGGGGGGATAGGACTTAGCTCTGCCAAGCGTAGTAGGCGTGTTTCTTTTAATTTGGGTAATAAATGGCAGCTGAAGCTGAGAACTACAGAAGATGAGACCAAAAAGCTAAATGATTTTTTTTCAGCCAGTTCTTCAATAAGTTATGATTTTGAAAAAGAAGGGAAAAGGTTTAGCGATATTAATCACTCCTTGAATATGAACTTGGGAGATCTTGATTATTCCATTTTTAAACTAACCTTTCGACCTTATGGTAGTATAAAGCAAATTCCTTACGATTTTAAGGTTAACAGTTGGAAAAATTGGGATTTTCCCATAGAGGATTGGAATATCCGAATAAATTCCAAATTAAATATATCCGGTGATGCTAACTATGCAGAATATTTTCCTCTGCCAGAAAACGAGTTTACTTCTAATAACAAATTTTTTAATACACAAGCCGATACACTGGATACAGAAGAAGAGATGGAACTTGAAACGATAGAGGATATAGAAAATTTGAAGATTTCTTCCAAAAATTGGACAATTAATATTTCCCACGACCTGCGTACAGATAAAACTATGTACAAAAAAGGTGATTTCTACAACAATATACGTACTTCTCTTAATGCCAAAATTACCCAGAACTGGACGATATCCTACGATAATTATATCGATATAGAAGAAAACGAGCTGCGTTCTTACAGCATTACTTTGAATAGAGATATGCATTGCTGGAAGTTATATTTTCGTTATACTAAACAGGGAAGTTACTGGAATTATCAATTTAAGTTTTTCAATATTAAACTCCCCGATTCTCTTCTTTTTAGGAATTCTGATCATAAATAATTTTGTTTTGACAAAAATAAAGCCATAGCTTGGATGACAAAAACAAACTAAATAAGGGTGAATAAAATGGGAAAACTGGAT
>JAXHUB010000214.1:0-2496 GCA_034189845.1 Candidatus Cloacimonadota bacterium
AACCAAAAATTTTAACGTAAAAGATCTACCTCAAATAGTGGGATTACGCTACTTTAATGTATATGGCCCACAGGAAAACCACAAAGGTCGTATGGCTTCTGTTATTTACCATTTTTATAATCAAGTAATTAAAGAAGGTAAAATAAGCGTTTTTGAGGGCAGTGAAAATTTTCTGCGTGATTTTGTATGGATAGGGGATGCGGTAGATGTGAACATGTATTTCTGGGAAAATGCACAAGAGTCTGGTATCTACAATTGCGGTAGTGGAAAAGCACGTAGTTTCCTAAAATTGGCTGAACTTGTCCAAAACCAATTTCCAAAAAGCTTTATATCAACTATTCCTTTCCCCACAGATTTAGAAGGAAAATATCAAAAATTTACTAAAGCAGACCTTTCCAACTTAAGAAAAGCGGGCTACAAAAAAGAATTCACCTCTTTAGAAAAAGGTGTAGAAAAATATTTAAATCTTCTCCAAAAAGAAAGTGGCTTTTTACCAGAGATTTAGAGTAAGAAGCAAACCAAATTTCAAACTTCACGAAAGCAATGTTTGCAAATGGTAGGTTATGCTAACAAAGAAATTCACCTTTTGTGGAAATTGACTAAGAAGTTATAGGCAACAGCATAAGGAAATAAACCTTATTTGAATTCCAAATGTTTTGGAATGAGTTAAATTTTAGCTGCTGTCTAGAAACTTTCCGCTGTATCAATAGCTCATTTTAGCTCTATAGCCTAAAGCAAAGGTGTATTTTGGTTTCGTTTTTATCGACAAAAAAATGGAGGATTAATTATATGAATATCTTAATAACAGGTGGAACTGGCTACATCGGCAGTCACACTGTGGTGGAACTATTGCTGTCAAACCACCAGGTAGTAATAATCGATAACCTTTCTAACAGCAAAAAGGAAGTATTGAGCCGCATTTCCAACATAACCGGGCAAAAACCGAAATTCTATCAGGACGATATCCGCAATAGTGCTGCTTTATATAAAATCTTCCAAGAAAATAGCATAGATGCTGTTATTCATTTTGCTGGTTTGAAAGCTGTTGGTGAATCAGTAGAACAACCGCTTAGATATTACGAGAATAATGTGCATGGTTGTCTGGTATTACTCCAAGTTATGAATCGATTTAATATTAAAAATATCGTATTTTCCAGCTCTGCCACTGTTTATGGCGAACCAGAAACTGTGCCTATTACTGAAGATTCCCCTCTGCATACTACCAATCCTTATGGAACCAGTAAACTTATGATCGAGCAAATAATGCGCGATTTGAGTGTGGCAGATAAAAATTGGAACATTGCTCTGCTACGTTATTTCAATCCAGTAGGAGCGCATCCTTCTGGCACAATGGGTGAAGACCCTCAGGGTATTCCTAATAATTTAATGCCTTATATTTCCCAGGTTGCTGTAGGTAAACGAGATAAGTTAAATGTTTTTGGCAATGACTACCAAACTCCCGACGGCACAGGAGTACGCGATTACATTCACGTGGTAGATCTGGCGCAAGGTCATTTGGCTGCTTTACATAAATTGCAAGATGACCCCGGTGTTGTTACCTACAATTTAGGAACTGGACGTGGATATTCTGTATTGGAAGTTATAAAAGCATTTGCTAAAGCCAGTGGCCGTAAAATCCCCTATCATTTTACTGCGAGACGCCCTGGTGACATTGGGCTGTGCTACGCTGATCCCTCCAAAGCAGAGAAAGAACTGGGGTGGAAAGCACAATACGATTTGGAAAAAATGTGCGAAGATTCCTGGCGCTGGCAGAAAAATAATCCGGAAGGATATTAAGTTTTATTTAATAAATATAATACAAGACCGCCGCATTGTAAGCGACGGTCTTTTTTTTATTCTATGAATACCCTAACTTCGCTAGTAGAGCCATCCTTTTCGGTAATTTCGCTATAAAAGAGTTCGCCTTTTTCACCAGCAGCAACCATACTGTTTATCTGCTGCCAATTTAGCTGAGAAAGATCGTAGTCACTTTGCTCGGAAGCTACTGTAAACTTACTAGTCAGTAATTTCCAACCTAAAGGAACATATTTCATGGGAATCGCCAGGTTCACGCTGGGTTTAGTTGCATTTTCGCGAGTAATTTGGATGTACAGTTTCTCACTAGTTTTAGGTTTTTGCATAGCGGCCAGTATTTTTTCACCTTCTCTGGCTGTTATTGTGCCAGTTGCCACCATTTTCAAAATTCGCCGTTTCTCATTCATCATTTTTCCCTATAGCTTCCAAAAGACGTTCTGCTTCACTAGTAGTGATTTTACCGTCTTCCAAAAGTTGCAATATCTTAAGCCTGCTGCGTTCGTCTACCTCTTCTTTTGTTTTTCGGGAAACACCAAGACCAAATTTCAATTTTTCCACATTCTCCCTCACCTTGTCTTTAAGGTTTTGTTGGAATTCGGGATTAGAAACTTTCTGCGTAAATTCTTCAAGATCTTCTTCTACTTCATTTAAAACTTTTTCTACATCATCAGTTATTCTTTC
>JAXHUB010000215.1:0-2461 GCA_034189845.1 Candidatus Cloacimonadota bacterium
TTTCCTATTTCTACAAAGAAAATCAAGTTTGGAAAATTTACGGAAATCAGTTTGAGTAAATTTTAAATATATCATAATTGTATAGTATGAAAATTATTATTTTAGAAAATTGATTCCATGATATCGGAAAAATGGTGCAGAAGGCGGGACTTGAACCCGCACAGCCTAAAGTTAGCCACAAGATCCTTAGTCTTGCGTGTCTGCCAATTCCACCACTTCTGCTAAAAACTACTATTCAGTATCGTTTTCTGCTGGTTCTGCTGGGTTTGTAGGCATTGGAAGATTTTCAGTTCCCTCAGTTGCGTTTTTTTGCTGTTCTTGTTTGTATATATCTACAGCCTTACCAGAGGTTTTTACTTGGCCTCGGTTCTTAGTTTGCAGAGTTAAAAATAAACAAGATAGCATAAAAACAATAGCTAATATTTTGGTTGCACTTTTCAAAAACTTAGAAGCGTTTTGTCCACCAAGCATATTAGAAGCTGTGCCACCCAGCATCCCGTCTAAACCACCACCTTTGCCAGATTGTGCTAAAATAACAACAACTAGGGTAATGGCAATTATAATATGTATTATCATCAAAAAAGTAAACATTTTAACTCCTGTATCTTTTAAGCTGGAACACTTTTATTAAGTGTGCATTTTCATGTCAATGATTTTTGGAGAAAGCGATTAATTAATAACCTACTCCAATTACCTTTTTAACTTTTTTTATTTTTTGAGAAGCAAGTTCACGTGCCTGATCTGAACCGTCTTCCAATATTTTATCTATCAAAGCTCTATCTTCCAAAAGTTCATAGTACCTTATTCGTATAGGATTTAGAACTTTGTTTATGACTTCAAATAATTCTTGTTTTGCATGGCCCCAGCCCATTCCGCCAGCCAAATAACGTTTTCTTAATTCTTCTTGCTGTTCTTGTGAAGCAAAAAGTTTATATAAAGCAAATATATTGCAATTATCAGGATTTTTGGGTTCTTCTATTGTTTGGGAATTAGTTACAATTTTCATAATGGTTTTGCGTAATTTTTTTTCAGGCAAAAACATAGGAATAGTATTATTGTAACTTTTGCTCATTTTTCTGCCATCTAAACCGATAACAGTTTTAGTGGTTTTACTAATCATTGGTTTAGGTATTTTTAACAATTCTTTTGAATAATTGCGATTCAAACTCTGAGCGATATCGATAGTCATTTCCAGATGTTGAAGTTGATCAGAACCCACTGGTACAACATCTGTGTCGAAAAGTAGAATATCAGCTGCCATAAGAACTGGATAGGAAAATAGTCCCATATTAACTCCATCGTCTGGATCCCGATTCAGTTCTTGGTTTTCTGCAGTTTTGGCTTTGTAGGCATGAGCTCTGTTCATAAGACCTTTTGGTGTAAATGCCATAAGTATTGTTGCAAGATCAAAAGTTTCTGGCACTTGCGATTGTCGGTAAATCAAAGATTTGTTTGGATCTAATCCGCAAGCTAGCCATGCTGCTGCAATTTCGTATGTATATTGTCGCAGTAGATTAGCATCTTTTATCGAATTTAAAGCATGGTAATCTGCTATAAAATAACGGGCTTCATATTTTTCCGCAAGTTCTAAAGCTGGTTTTATTGCTCCTAAATAATTACCTATATGAGGAAGACCGGTTGGTTTTATTCCAGTACAAGATATTTTTTTACTCATTTTAACTCCATTTGCTATCTTACGATTCTTCCGATAAGATCATATTCCCAGTTGTCAATGATTTCAACTTCAACTATATCGCCGATATTAGTATAACCTTCTGTAATTAGAACTTTACCGTCAATCTCGGGGCCATCCATATAAGTTCTTCCTTCAAATAAAAAATTATCATCTTCTGCTTTTTCATCGATAATTACTTCCAATTTTTTGCCAACAAATTTCGCCAAATTTTGGGAAGATATTTGCTGTTGGATGCTCATCAACTCATCTTTTCGTGCTTCTGCTTCCTCGATATCAACTTGGTCAGTAAGCTTATAAGAAGCAGTTCCTTCTTCGCGAGAATAAGAAAAAATACCGACCTTTTCAAAATGTTGTGCTAAGATAAATTCCTTTAATTCTTGGAATTTTTTCTCATTTTCTCCTGGATAGCCTACGATAAAGGTGGTTCGGATAACGGCATCGGGAATTTTTGATCTAATTTCAGTAATGATTTCCTCTATACTTTTACGAGTAACTTTTCTATTCATACTTTCTAAAATATCATCATTTATATGTTGGAAGGGAATTTCGAAGTAGTTAAGAATTTTATTGGAAGATGCGATTTTATCAATCAAATTACTAGAAATATGGGCAGGATGTAGATAAAATAGTCTAATCCATTTTAAATCATCAATTTTTTCCAATTCAGAGAGCAATTCCACTAATTTTGGTTCTTCATAAAGGTCTGTTCCATACAAAGTTGTATCCTGAGCAGTAATAACAAGTTCTTTCACACCTTTTAAAGCC
>JAXHUB010000216.1:0-4433 GCA_034189845.1 Candidatus Cloacimonadota bacterium
GTTAAATTACAAAACCAACATTTCAGTCGAAAAAAATATCGTAATCATGTTCCAATAATTAGATTAATGTACGGGAAAAGTAAATTTTCTGAATTTCTTAAAGATACTTTCAAAATTACATGGAATTGGTTAGAATTAAATAAGAAAAATGGTAGATATCCGCGTGTAAATTAAATCCCCAATCCTGTTAAAGAATATTTAGCTATTTACAGTACCGACAACAAAAATATTTTTTATGCCAAATGCATAACAGCTAATGAAATTGCTACCTATCATAATAATTTTATAAATCTTCATGATGAAGAGACAAATGAATTTATGCTTAATTATTCTCATCAAGATGAAAATGTTAAAATCATAGAAAAAAATCAGTACAAAAGATAAGAAAATTGGATAGAAGCCTAATAGAGAATTTAAAAAACATATATAATTATCGCTGCCAGATTTGTAAAAATAATTTTATTAAAATATA
Organism: Candidatus Cloacimonadota bacterium; assembly: GCA_034189845.1. GTDB lineage: Bacteria > Cloacimonadota > Cloacimonadia > Cloacimonadales > TCS61 > JASUTE01. The sequence goes on from JAXHUB010000216.1 coordinate 473, forward strand.
TAATACAAAAATAGTTGAAGCTCATCACATACAACCATTTGTAGAAAGCTATAATAATGATTCCAGTAATTTAATGATTTTGTGTCCCAATCATCATCGTTTGATACATTGAGCAAAACCTAAATTCAACAGAAAAAAGTTGTTATTCACATATCCAAATGGGACTAAAGAAGTATTATGTTTAAATAAACATCTTAATTTCTAATTTTATGATAAAATCATTTCAATCCTTCCCCTTCTCCTCCTCACCCTGCTGCTGGCGGGTTGTTTCAATATGAACGTGAACCAAACCGCGCCGGGTTTAGAGAAAAATGAGCATATAGCGGGTGGTGCTTTAAATCTAATTGGTTCCCAATGGAAATTCCTCACTCGGAAGTCTGGAAGTTCATTACCTCGAAGGCCTTGGTCACAACTGGGATGCTGGTGCCAGTCTTGTCTACCATTGGAAGTATAGTAAATGTAGTTGAGGTCTTCCACAACCCATGCTACTTCTTCGTTCACAGCGAACACACCGTTGGCATCATAGTCAGGGTTTCCTGTTTTTTGTACTTCCCAATCTAGGCTACCATTACTGGTATGGATAATAGATCGCTGATGGTCTACGGCCCATAATTTATCTTCATGAAATTTGGATAAGACCATGAGCTGTTAAAAAGTCGTTATCTCCCTGTTGAATCCAGGTTTCACCATAATTTTCGGAATGAAGTAAGATACCTCCCAAAGTGCCGCTATTACCACAAACCCAAATTTTATCTCCTTCTACCGCTATCAACTCAAATTGATAATTCTGCAAAGTGGAGTCTGCTTTAGAAGTCCAGCTTTCTCAGCCATCGATTGTATGGATTATAGTATTATTTATACCCACAGCCCAAACTTCTTCGCTATTCACTGTATAAAATCCCAAAAGTTCGTTATCTAAAACACCTTGGTAATTATCAATTCGATGCCAGGTAAGGCCTCCATTAGTTGTTCTAAGAATAGTAGCATACCCATTTGCCATATCACCCACTATCCAAACATTATATTTATCTACATCTTGTACACCTAACAGAGAAGTATTGGGTACAGTAAGACTATCTGCCTGGCGATTCCAGTGTTGACCACCATCTTTTGTATAAAAAATTGTCCCATATCCATCTGCTGGGTCTCCTACCACCCAATCAATTTTACTGTCACTTTAAGGTTCTGTGGAATCTTTCGAACAAGTAGAAAATATACCAACTAAAACAAAAATAAGTAAAAAAAATAGAACTACTTTTGCTTTCTTCATAAAATCTCCTTTTATATTTTGATATGTAAACTCGTTTGCTGGTAAATATTGTCAAGATTTTTGAAAATCGGAGCAGTAGGTCGATATTTTTACACTTTGTTTTTGGCAGATTTTAGAAAATATAGAGATAATTCTTATAAACAGGTTTGAATAATAGAATTTCTTAATTCTTAAAAATAGGAATTGGGTTTAGCTACAGCTTCTGAATATCAAGGAAAAGGGTTGGCTACTCATATAGCTGCTTATACCATAAAAAAATGTCTTCACAGAAACATCGAACCAGTATGGCAATGTGATGCAAATTATATTGCTTCGGTGAAACTAGCAAAAAAATTAGGTTACATTTTAGATAGAAAATATTCTGCATTGTAAATACGGCTACAGAGAGTATAAAATTTAAAACTATTTAGCTAAAACAAAGTTTAGAGTACGAAAAATCTTCTAAAAATAATTGTTGCTTTTCTGCTCTATACTTTATCTTATTAGTATAAAATTGGTAAGAAAGGTTCACAATAATGGGAATAAGTAAGCCATGTTCATTATGATGTGCAAAGGAGTTGCATTATAAGTGTATTAAGCTTACCAATAGATATTTGAAATTTGAAGAAGTAAATTCAGAAATTGTAGGGGATAGGATGAAATCTTCTTTGCATGAATTCACTTAAATAGTGAAATATTTTTGATTATTAAAAAAATTAAATAGGAGGAAAAAATGTATCATGAACCAGTTGAAGAATTATCAGCGGAAACTCGCAATATTGTGAGAGCATTAGACAGTTTAAAAGAAGAGGTTGAAGCTATTAATTGGTATCATCAACGAGTAGATGCTTGCAAGGATGCCGAATTGAAAAAAATTTTGGAACACAATCGTGATGAGGAAATAGAGCACGCAGTAATGACAATTGAGTGGTTACGCCGCAATATGTCAGGTTGGGATGAAGAGCTTCGGACTTATATTTTTGGAAAAGGCGATATCACAGCTTTAGAAGAAGGTGAAGAAGAAGGAGAAGAAAAAACACATAGCGATCTGGGACTTAACAGATAGAAAGGAGAATTATAATGAATTTCTTAAAAAAAGAATTAGCCCCCTTGACCCAAACGGCATGGGAGAAAATAGAAGAGCAAGCCCGCATAACCCTTAAAAACAATTTAACAGCCAGAAAATTCATAACCATTGCTGGACAGCAGGGATGGGATTTCCCAGGAATTAGTACTGGCAGAATTAAAAATATAAAGAATAGAAAGAATATGAGCCACGGTGTACGTGAATTTAGACCAGTTATAGAAGTTAGAACTGAATTTGAACTTGATATTTGGGAAATGGATAATGCCGATCGTGGCGCCGCTGATATTGAACTTGGGCCATTGGAAGCTGCAGCAGAAGAAGCAGCTAAATTTGAAGACGATGTAATATATAATGGTTTCAAACAGGCCAATATAGAAGGTTTAATAGCTGGTGCCGAAGAAAGCGTTACCTTAGATCCCAAAAATTGGGGTAAAACCGTTAGCGAAGCAGTTCTGAAAATGAAAAATAGTTCTATAAAACCGCCTTATGCCCTTGTACTCGGCGATGATATGTGGAAAGAATTGATTTCGGAAGTAAAAGGCTATCCAGTAAAACGCCACATCGAAAATCTAATAGATGGTCCCATAATTTCTACTCCCGCTATTAAAGATGGACTTTTGGTTCAATTAAACAGTGAAGACATTATTCTTACTCCTGGGCAAGATTTCTCTCTTGGCTATCAGAGTCATACTGAAAAAAAGGTAAAACTATTCTTAACAGAAACATTTACCTTCTCTATTTATGAACCCAAGGCGGTGCTTCACTTAAAAATGAAGTAAAAAATAGATATAAAAAAATTACCCCGGCCAGCTGACCGGGGTATTTTTTTATTCCAAAACAGGTAATAACATTACAGCTAGTAATGTTTTAATAACAGCACCCGGTAAAAATGAGATAAAACCATTATAGAAAGCAGTTTTGAAATCACAAAAGATACTTAACCAAAATGTACCTGTTATCAATATTCCTACTAAGATGATAAAAAATCCTAATACGGACTTGCGCATGCTCCCCAATTTCACAATTAGGCCACTAAAATAAGCTGATGGCACAAAAGCTAAAAGATATCCCCCTGTAGGACTAATCAAATGGGCAACCGCTAAATTTCCATTGGCAAAAATAGGCAAACCCAAGACACCTTGAGTAAAATATGCCAATACAGCAGCTGTACCGGCGTTTTTTCCTAACTTAATTCCTTATACAACTACCACAATTGACTGCAAAGTAAAAGGTATAGGTTTTAGAGGAAAACTGAATTGTGCCGAAAGTGTTAATAACATAGAACCGAACAAAACAACTACTAACTGAGTGATGAAAGTTTCCCCCTTCATTTCAATTTGTAGACTCTGTTTAATGCATAATCTCCTTGTTCAAAATTTTTACAAGACATTTCTAAATACAGCAGCAAGCTGACAATAAAAAATATAACTGCTTGACCAAGTGTATAGATTTAAATTTAATGTGTATATAATTTTAGAAATTTTAGGAGAACATATGTCTAGAAAATTATTTTTAATAGATGGAACTGCTCTTATATATCGTTCTTATTATGCTTTTATTCGCAGGCCTCTTATAAACAGCAAAGGAGAAAATACCAGTGCGATTTTTGGTACTATAAATTCGTT
>JAXHUB010000217.1:0-4894 GCA_034189845.1 Candidatus Cloacimonadota bacterium
GTGCTTTATGATGCAACGCACAACCCGCTCTAAGGTTCTGTGCCGCAGGTAGATTGATTTTATCATAAACTTTGCAGAATTAACTTTTTCGCGCACATATTCCAAAGCTGAACGATCATTTTTCACCTGATTCAAAATATCTTTATATCGCCCACTCATTCTTATTTTTGGTAAGGAATAATCATTGGAAAAAATTTCAAAATCTCCATCAATTTCCTTAATAATAATATCTGGAATTATATAATCGGTTTCATTTGCTTCCAATCTTAACCCTGGTTTAGGATCGAGTTTGGAAATCTCCTCTTTCCATTCCATTACTGTATTTATGTTCACATTATATTTGGCAGCAATTATTTTATATCTTCTATGGATAAGATCTTCAAAATCTTCTGCGATAAGTTTACGTAACTGCTTTTTATTTTCATAATCGTCTAGTTGAACCAAAAGGCATTCTTGGAGGTTTCTGGCAGTAATACCGCGGGGGTAGAAATGTAATATTTCTTGATGAATTTCTTCTGCTCTTGTAGAAGGCAAATTAAAATAATGAGCCATCTTTTGCATATCGAAATCTTCTGGTAAAAAGCCGCGTTTATTTATGCTTTCTATAAGATCGTATGCAAAGTCGTATTCATTATCGGAAAGATGTAAGCCATCCAGCTGGTCTATGAATTCATTTTTTTTATTTCGCTTGGTGCGTAAAAGCTGCTCAAAATTTATATCATCATCGCTGTAGCCTTTTTTATAGCTGGTGCGGATTTCATTGTATTCATTCCAAAAGTCCAAAACTTCACTGAGCTCTTGAGTTTCTTCTAAGGTTTTCTCCAGCTCTTCATCTTCACTTTTTTCATCTTCTCTTTCTTCTTCTGTATCCTGTTCTTCTTGTTCTTCCTCTTCATTTTTTTCTTCTTGCATTTCCAGCAAAGGATTATTTACCAGTTCTTGTTTTAAATAGGTTTCCAATTGCAAAATGGGCATAGCCAGCATTTCCAAAGATTGCAACATCTTTGGTTTTAGTAACAAATTTTGTGAAAGTTTTTGTGAAAAATTCTGTTTTAATCTGTTCATTATTCATTTCCAAATGGATCCAAAAATCTGTCTCCCAAATATACCTCTCGCGCTTTTTCATCATTTACTAATTCTCGGGAAGTCCCCGAAAATAAAATTTCTCCATCGTAAATAATATAAGCCCTATCTACTATTTTCAAAGTTTCCAAAACATTGTGATCCGTTATTAAAATTCCTATATTGCGCTGCTTTAGCTTATGTATTATATCTTGAATATCTGCTACTGCCAAAGGGTCAACTCCAGCAAAAGGTTCATCCATAAGTATAAATGACGGATTTGTAACCAATGACCGAGTTATTTCTAATTTACGGCGCTCACCTCCCGAAAGAGTATAAGCTTTTTGTTTGGCTAACTTGGTTAAATCGAGTTCAGCTAAGTATTCAGCTAATTTTTGTTTTCGCTCTTTTTTGGAAATTTTCATTGTTTCCAAAATAGCCATTATGTTATCTTCCACAGTTAGTTTATGAAATATTGAAGGTTCTTGCGCTAAATATCCTATTCCCAATTGAGCTCTTTTGTACATTGGTAGTTTTATTATATCTTTATGGTTGAAATGTACACTACCACTATTGGGTTTTATTATACCCAAAATCATATAAAAAGTAGTGGATTTTCCAGCCCCATTGGGACCCAAAATACCCACAATTTCGCCTTGATCTAAATATATGCTAACGTTATTAACAACACGTCGTTTACCATATATCTTTACTAATTTTTTTGTTTTTACTGTATTCATATCGCAAATATTAATAAGCTTTTTAAGAATTTTTGTCAACTATTTTGTATTTTTTTTCACTTTTGGAATAAAAATTGTATTGCAAACTATTTTAATATAGGAAAATGCAGATTAACACCAATTTGATTAGTCTAAAATTTGTGGATTTAGAAACTATCTTTTCAACAATTAACTTACAGATATTGAGGTAATAATTTTTTTAGTAGAAATAGTAATTGGTTAACTTATAAAATGGCGGAGACGCAGGGATTCGAACCCTGGATACGCTTACACGTATACACGCTTTCCAAGCGTGCTCCTTCAGCCACTCGGACACGTCTCCGTTAAGGGGATGTTAGTAATATTTTATGGTTTTTTCTGTAAACTATTTTTTTGCTTGGAATTTGCTTTCTCAATATCTTTTTGGGTTATAACTTCTTCTATAATATCTTTTAATTCATTTTTATCTAAGTGAGTAGAAGAAATTGTGGAAAGCTCATCTCTATCTATCAATTTTTCGAAAGTAACTTTGATGCGTGGATTATTATAGTAAGCTGCTTCTCGGCGAATGTATCTGTTTTCTAAAATTGAAACGATGACAACTCCACTAAGTATAATAATCCAATTTGTGTATATCCAAAATAAAAAGATTGGAACGAATGATAACACCCCAAAAATAATCTCGATATTAGTTAGATGTTCAATATACCAATTAAAAAGTGATTTTATAATAATCCAGGTAATGGAAGCACAACTGGCACCTATCACTATAGATTTGAATTGAACCTTCACCGATGGGATAAACAAAAAGCCTAAACTAAAAACAAGGAACAGCAACACAAACGGTGTTATATACACAGAAAGCCGTTGTAGTAATCCTAAATTGAAAAATTTTGAAACAAATGGCAATGAAGTTGCAGAAAACAATATCAAAATTAGTAAACCTCCAAACAAGGTCATACCCAAAAATTTAACAAAATTATTCAAGAAATCTTTTCGCTTCATCTCGTGCACATTCAATATATTATCGAAAGAGTCGTTAATGATCTTGAAAAGTGAAAAGGAAGAAAACAGTAGAATAATAAAACTAAAGAAATTGAAAGGTATTTTTTGAGTTGTAAGTTGTTGTATAAATTCTGTAATTTTCTCAGCGGAACTTGGCAAAAAAACCGTCAACAATAATTCACTAAGATTTGCTTCTACCTTTAAAAAAGGCAATTCTGGTAATAAAAATAACAAAAAAATAAGGAAAGGAATAAAACCAAGTAGTGTGACAAAAGTTAAAGCAGCTGCTTCCTTATAAATTCCTTTTTCGGAATAACTTTGAAAAAAACTTCTCAAAAAAAACTTGATTTTACTCATAATGCAGTGCCTCTACCGGATCTAATTTACTAGCTTTTATAGCTGGGGAAATACCAAACACAAGACCTACCCCAGCAGATACAGCAATTGCGATAAAAATCATATCTATTCCAGCTTCTAATTCCATTTCCAAATAATTTCCTACAATATCTAAAATGGATACGCCTAAAATAACACCTAAAAGGCCACCAATAACGGTAACTAGCACGGTTTGTACAAGAAATTGAAGAAAAATATCTATTCTTCTGGCTCCTACTGTAATTCGAATACCAATTTCTCTGGTTCTTTCTTGAATTGTTGCCATCATTATGTTCATTATTACAATTCCACCAACCAAAAGTGAAATCATACTGATTAGGAAAAAGATCATACGAAAAGTTTCTGTTTCGCTTTGAACCTCATCAGCTTCCTCCTGAGCAGATTCTATACGAAATACAGGTTCTCCATTGCGCATATTCAAAATAATAGCTTCTACTTTTTTTGCCAGCTTCACCGCTGTTTGAGGGTCTTTTGCTTTTATAGTAAAATTTTGGAAATTATCTTGCCCAGTTACCTTGTGGATCATCGTTGTAATTGGAATATAAGTTCTGCGGTTCAAATATTCCAAAGCGTTTTCTCGAAAAGCATTATTCCCCTTCATATAACGATGCTGCATAATACCTATTACCTGTAACCGACGACCCTGTACAGTAACGTATTTACCAATGGCATCCTTATTTCCAAACAATTCCCTTTTTACAGTTGTTCCCAAAACTATAACATCGTTCGACTGGTCTACATCGAATTTGCTTATGAATCTGCCCTTATCTGCTGTCCATTCTTCTATTGGTGCAAAATCTGGTAAAACTCCAAAGGTGGAAGTACGATAGGATTTATCTTCATAGGAAATATACCCTCTCTGCCTGTTTTGTATATTAAAATACTCTGCTTCAGGTATAAGTGAGCGAATTTGTTCAACCTCTCTCCACGAAAAATAATCTTTCACTGTGGTTTTAGCTTCATAACTCCAATCTTTCCTAACTGTAATTTTACTTAAACCACCTCTTTCCATCATCCAGGAAATAGTTTGTTTATTTATACTTTTAACTAACGAGAGAACCACAATAATCGACATAGTTCCTAAAATTATGCCAACTACTGTTACCAAACTTCTGATCTTACGGGACCAAAAATCTGAAAACCCAGCTATTATACTTTCTTTAAACAAGAATGCCATTTTTTATTAATCCATCCACAATGTGCACTTCCCTGCTAGCTTTGTTGGCAACAACAGGATCGTGGGTTACCATAACTATTGTATGTCCTTTTTCGTTTAGTTCGGAAAAAATAGATAAAATATCGTTACCAGAATTAGTATCAAGATTTCCAGTAGGCTCATCTGCTAAAACTATGGTAGGATTATTGATGATAGCCCTTGCTATTGCTACACGCTGCCTTTGTCCACCAGAAAGCTCATTGGGCTTATGTTGAAGACGATTCCCAAGTCCAACTTCTTGTAGAACCTTTATCGCTTGTTTTTTTCGCTCTTTTTTTGATAAACCAGAGTACATCAAAGGTAATTCAACATTTTTCTGGATGTTCAAATGAGGTAATAGGTTAAAAGTTTGGAAAACAAATCCGATCTCTTTATTACGAATCTGTGCTAACTGATTCTTCTTCATTTTACTTACTTCTTCTCCATTTAGGAAATAATCTCCTCCGGTGGGTGTGTCTAAACATCCCAAAATATGCATTAAAGTTGATTTCCCAGA
>JAXHUB010000218.1:0-2015 GCA_034189845.1 Candidatus Cloacimonadota bacterium
GGTAAACCCAATTCCTTTCCTAATTTTCTTACTTCATCCTTATAAAGATCTGCCAAAGGCTCGATCACCTTTCCTGTTGTTATCATTTTCTCAATTTCGTTTACTCGATTATGGTGTGTTTTTATTTTTGCCGATTTTTCCGTAGCACCACTTTCAATAGTATCTGGATAGATAGTACCTTGTACCAGTTTCCAATTATCTTGCAACTGCAATTTTTCCAATTCATTATTGGTGATTTCCACAAAAAGTCTACCAATAATCAAACGTTTTTCTTCTGGGTCTGTAATTCCATCTAGTGCTTTTAAGAAAGTATTTTCAGCAGAAATTATTTTGATATTCTTGAATCCCAATTTTTGAAAATGCTCAGTTAATTCTACAGATTCGTTTTTACGCATAAAACCAGTATCAACATGAAAGGAGAATATGCGCTCATTGCCAATTGCTTCTATGCATAAGCGTAATGCTACCATCGAATCTACTCCACCAGATAGAAGCAATATCAGCTTGTCGTTACCTGCTTGTTTTTGAATTTTTTTTATTAGGATCTCTTTAAAATTTTTGGAATCCCAGCTGTACTGAACATTACATAATTTCAAAAAATTATTCAACATCTTCTTACCAGCAACAGAATGAGTAACTTCTGGATGAAATTGTATTCCAAAAAAAGTACCATCTTTCGATTCAAAAGCAGCAATTTGCATATCTTCACTCTTAGCTGTAACTTTAATATCATTTGGTAAAGCTGAAACATAATCCCCATGGCTCATCCAAACTTGTTGCCTTTTATTTAAACCTGTAAAAATTTTGGAATTAGGTTCACACTCTATTTCCGCATATCCATATTCTGTATTGTTACCACTATCTACACTTCCACCCAACATTGTTGCTAATAGTTGATGTCCATAACAAATTCCTAATATAGGAACAGGAGAATTGGCTATATCAAGATCAATTTGGTATGTATCGGAAGTATTAACCGAACGTGGGCCGCCAGAAAAAACAATGCCTTTTATTTCAGTAGTTAGACTAAAATCTTCTGGATGATAGATTTCGCTATATACATTCAAATCCCTAATTCTACGTGCAATAAGATGTGTATATTGCCCACCAAAATCAATTACTGCGATCTTTTCCATCTGTTTCCTCATTCTCGCAAATTTGCCTTATAACTTCACTGTAAAACTTGTGCTCTACTGCTAAACCACGCTGTTCCACTTCATACAAACTTTCTACTCCCTTCAGATCTACCTCTCTTTGGGCTATTATTTTACCTGTGTCTAAGTCGGAATCTACATAATGCACTGTTATTTTCGTTTTAGACAATCGATTTTTCCATGCCCACTCATAGCCACCTAATCCTTGATGTTTATTGGTATCAGCTGGATGAATATTGATTATTCGGAATTTTTCCACAAAATTAGCAGTTAAAACTCTCATATATCCGGCTAAAATAACAAAATCTGGTTTAAACTGTTGCAGTACTTTAGCCACCTCAGCGTCATATTTTTTCCTGTCTCTTTTCTTGGAAGGTATTACAACAGTTTCTAAACCCAACTTTCGAGCTTTTTGCAAACCAGGTGCTTTTTTTCTATTGGAAAACACAATAACTATTTCTGCAATATCTTTTAATATGCCATTTTCAACATTCTGGGCTATAGCCAACATATTGCTTCCGCGCCCGCTTATCATTACTGCTAAACGCTTTTTCATTTACCCAAAACTCTTTTCCCAATATCTTTCCGATAGTACATATTATCGAAATGATATCTTTTTACTTTTTCATAAGCATTTTCGATGGCTTCTGAAAGTGTTTTACCTGTATCTACCACATTCAAAACTCTTCCACTATTTGTAATCCAACTATTATTTATTCGTTTTGTACCAGCATGGAATACTAGCTTTTCCCTACCTGTTAAACTATTTATCTTTTTTCCTTTTTCATACTGTTTAGGATAACCGCCAGATACAAGGACCACATCCACAAAATATTTATCGCTAAATTCCATATCGAAATC
>JAXHUB010000219.1:0-8730 GCA_034189845.1 Candidatus Cloacimonadota bacterium
ATTGAAATTGCATCGATAGCGGAGTTTTGTTCTGAACTGAGAGTTATTTTTTTGGGAGGCAGTAGTTTTTTAGCAAAATTAAAACCCAATTGGACTTCACGAGGTTCAATAGAAAGCAAGCCCTTACTTCGTAAAGCTTTTACAATAGAATAACTATATATTTTAGCGATTTTTGCAAGGGCAAAATCTTTACCAAAATTTTTCATATATTGGTAGGCTTCTTCTTGTTTTTTAGTCAATTTAGGAAACTTCTCTACCTCTTGTAAAATTATGAAGTTAGCTATTTTTTTCTTAATTTTGCTGTCGAAACTACGTTTTATCTCTAATATGCCTTCAGATTCCAGAGTTTCCAACCAATACTGGAAATTTTTTATTTTTAATTTTTGCTTGAGTTCTCTAATTTCCAACCATTCTTTTTTATCTAAGGTAGAGATCATCTCATGAACTGCTTTTGGTAAATCTTTTGAATAGGAAGTTTCGGCTACTCTGACTTGTTGTTGCACTTGGATATTAAAAGCAGCGGGTAGCATTGCGGCTAAAGTTTGGCCACAACTAATTGAATAGTATTGACTAATCCACTGAGCCAGCTTCATTAGTTCTGTAGAGATGGAAGGTGTATCATCCACAATTTCCAAGATATTTTTCACATTGTAATCTGTGGGCGGGGAAGACCTTTCTTCCCAAACAATTCCAGTATGGTGGGTGTGGTTGAAAGGAACTATTACCCTTATTCCTTTTTTTAAGCGCTTATTACATTTATAGGTAAAATTTTTTGATACACGTATTGGAAGAGCTATTTCATAAAAAAAATCTTTTTGACAATTATGTTTTATTTCTTTATTCATAAATTCATGAGTACTCCAAAAATTATTTGCGGTAAAACAGGGGAAGAGAAAGCTCGAAGCTACCTTCTAAAGCAGGGTTACCGCATTATAGAAACCAATTATCATTCTCGTTTCGGCGAAATTGATATTATTGCCATGCAGGGCGAAGAGCTTGTGTTCATAGAAGTAAAAACCCGCGCTAGTAGTTTGCAGACTGCCCTGCAAAGTGTTTCCCATTCCAAACAAAATAAATTGGCGAAAACTGCTGCTTATTACCTTTCTCAAAATCCTCATCTTCAAAACAATTTCACTCGGTTCGATGTAATTGCTGTTCTTACAAAAAAAAACCAAGTTTTCCATCTTAAGAATGCGTTTACTCCTTGATCATTGCAGTTCAGAAGTATCGAAATCTTCTCCCATATATGACTGCCATTGTGGTAAAGTATTTTCATCGTCATCGTTTTCGCAGTATATTAATTTATAACTTCCAGTGGATTTCATATCTAAAAACAGATAGGTTCTATTCAACTGTCCACGATATTTCCAAATTTGATAGTCTCGGGTGGTATAAGCTGTTAGAACGCCTGTGGTTCCTTTATCTATTGTGTGTGGGTTTCCGTTTTTAATATAAATTCTGCCAACATCTGTTTCCCAGCCATCTTTAAAATGTGAATAATATCTATTTACATAGTTCACACGCTTGCGGATAAGCTCCAAAAACTCATTCTCCTTGGTTGTAGGGTTAGGATCCTGGCTATTCCAAAAACGTTCCACATAGTTTTTCTTGGCAGCATCACTGAGAGCTTGAAAACGTTTATATTCGCTGGGCTGCAAGAAATAGCGTAAGATCCGATAGTCGTCCTCCCACTCGGTAAAGAGGCGTGGATATTGGTTTACTTTAGTTTTTATACTAAAAAAATCTTTGCGTGACTGTTCAATACCAATTGTATTATCTTTTATTTTCAATAATAGATTATAAAACCCATCTGGTAGCTCCTCTATGCTTAATTCTTTGTTACGAGGAACTATTAGGTTGTTTTCAAAAATATCATCCTCTGTTTTTTCCCATATTATTTCTTCATCTTTTATTATTTGCCAAGTTTCTGTAATATCATATTTGCTGTTTTCATTCAGGAATAGATTGTTTAACTGATAATAAACATATAATTTATCAGTCTTGTTTTTATCGAAGATTTGGCTAGGTTGAACCATAAAAATTAGATTTTGTTCGTCTTCTTTTCTATGGAATTTTTTCATAAAATCAGTAGTATCTGCTTCTATATTGGAAGATAGTTCTAAATCGCTAACAATGGCATCTGGGGCTAATGTATTGAAGGTATAATTCCACATACTTTGCTTTTCTTCATTCCTGAAGATAAGTTGAATGTCATAACCAGATTGACTTAAAGTCATAGAAATTTTATCCATAAATGAATCATCAGTGCGGGTATATACTTTATTAGTCACGATAATGTTGTTGGTAAAAGATTGTCTATGGAGCTCTTTTTCTTCTACCGTAATAATTAATTCAACTTCTAACTTAGCCATAAAACCATATTCGTTTTGTTCAAAAGTCAAAGTGTTATAGGGTACTTCGTAGTTAATCTCGAGCAGGGTGCCCTTATCGGCGAAAAATCTGTTATCATCGATATTCACGTCCAAATTTTCTGCTGCAAGTGCGCTTGTTAGGCTTATCAGTAATAAAATAAATAATTTTCTCATATTTTCCTTCTTTCTCATAAATCGATTTTTACGAGAGGTTTTTTTTCATTGAACTCATCTATAAAATTAATTATTTTTTCATTTGGAAAGATTTTCAAATTATTGGGATGTAGTTTTAAGTTTTTAAATTTATTAGTGTTGATTTTAAAAAATACTTTAAAATTACCTGGATTTTGTTGGAAGATTTCTTTTGTTTTTTTTCCTAATTGGGAATTTAATTTTTTCGAATTCCAAAAGATAGTTATAGTTCCACTCAAATTTTCTTGTAATTCATCGAAAGTAAAGATATGTTTAGGAACCATTCGCAGGAAATTTTCGTTACCTCCGTTATTGTAAGTAGAGCGATTTCCAATGATAAAGAGTTCTGCATTTTCTTTTAATTTTTGGGAAAATTGTTCGTAAATACTGTTGAAAACGGCTATTTCGAATTTGCCAGTTAGATCTTCCATGGTAATAATAGCGAATGGATTACCATTTTTATCATTTTTTTTAACTATATCACTAACAACTCCAGCAATACAGATCTGGTTGGGTATTCTATGCGGTTCTTGTTCAGCATATTTTGCTTTACTGTTTACCAAAAGATCTAAGATTTTTTTGTGTTTGTTCAAAGGATGCCCTGACCAGTAAAAACCTAGAACTTCTTTTTCCTGTTTTAGTTGAAAACTTAAACTCCATGGTTTGGTTTCTTTTAACTTTGGCATATAGTCGTTAGAATCTTCTTCATCTTGGAAGGAATCGAAGAGCATCATTTGTCCGCGTTTTTTCTCGGTTTGCACATTATTGGCGTAGTCCAAAGCTCTTTCGATAGCTTCATATTTTTGTGAGCGTGTGCCTTGTAATTCATCTAAGGCACCTGCAGAGATAAGGCTTTCCAAAACTGTTTTGTTCACACACATAGAATCTATGCGGTTGCAAAAGTTAAAGAGATTCTCGAATTCGCCATTTCGTTTTCGTTCTTCCAAAATAGAATCGATTGCTGCCATTCCAACATTTTTAATAGCTTTTAATCCAAAGAGAATTTTATTATCGTGTACCGAAAATTCGCATTCACTTCTATTGATATTGGGGGGGATCACAGCTATGCCCATATTTTTGCATTCATCTATGAAGTAAGGAATTTTGGAGGGATTATTTTCTAGGGAAAGTAAAGCCGCCATAAATTCTACCGGATAGTGAGCTTTTAGATAGGCGGTTTGGAAAGCAACATATGCATAAGCTGTAGCGTGACTTTTATTGAAAGCATATTTAGCAAATTCCTGCCAGTTACTCCATATTTTATCGATAATATGATTTGGCACATCATTTTTGCGAGCACCATCTTCAAACTTAACTTTCAGCTTAGCCATAAGATCTTTTTTCTTTTTACCCATAGCTTTGCGAAGAGTATCTGCTTCTGCTCCACTCATTCCACCTAATTCACGAGCTACCTGCATTACTTGTTCCTGGTAAACTGTAACACCGTAGGTTTCTTTTAAGGCATTTTTCATGAGAGGGTGTATATATTCTACTTTTTTCTTACCGTGTTTTCTATCGATATATTCTGAAATAAACTGCATAGGGCCCGGACGATACAAGGCTACCATAGCTATGAGATCTTCAAATTTATTTGGCTGCAGATCACACAAATATTTTTTCATTCCAGACGATTCAAATTGGAAAACTCCATCCGTCTGTCCATTTGCCAAGAGATTGTATGTTTTTTCGTCGGTTAAGTCTACATTTTCAATATCAGTTTCTTTATTTTTAGATTTTTTAATAAGCTGTAGAGTCTTTTTTATAATGCTGAGTGTTTTTAATCCTAAAATATCCATTTTCAGCATTTTAAGTTCATCCAGCCATCTACCTTCATATTGTACAACCACAACGGGATCCGAACCTTTTTGCGTAGTCATAGCCAAAGGAACATAATTTTTAAGGTCACCAGGTGCTATAACTACTCCCGCAGCATGAATTCCGATATGACGCACCAATCCTTCTAATACTTGAGAATATTTTAGGATAGATTTGTAAAGGTCATTTTGTTGCATATATTCTTTGAATTCAACCGATTCTTTCAAAGCTTTACCAAGGGTAATTTTGGGTGTATCTGGGATAAGTTTTGTGATTTCGTTACTAACAGATGGTTTTACTTTCATAACTCTGGCAACGTCTTTTATTACAGATTTTGCGCCAAGAGTACCAAAGGTTACTATTTGAGTAACACTACTGCGGCCGTATTTTTGAACCACATAATCGATCATTCTTCCACGTCCATTTGCATCGAAATCTATATCGATGTCGGGCATTCCGATTCTTTCGGGGTTCAAAAAACGTTCGAAAAAAAGATTGTATTTTAATGGATCAATCTGAGTTATTCCCAACAAATAGGAAACAATGCTCCCCGCTGCTGAACCGCGACCGGGGCCTACGGGAATGTCCATGTCTCGGGCTGCGTCAACCAAATCTTTTACTACCAGAAAATATCCATCGAACCCCATTTGGTGGATTATAGACAGTTCATAATCGATGCGTTGTTTAACCTCTTCATTTAGTTCGTTGTATTTATTTTTTGCAGATTCATAACAGAGGTCATACAAATAGCTATGCATATTATCATATTTGGAGGGCACATCGACTTCTGGCAGTAAAAATTCATTATAATCCAACTCCAAGTTTACCTGTTCAGCGATTTTTACAGTATTCTCATAAGCTTTTGGCAATTCAGGATACAGATTACGCATTTCTTCTTCATTTTTGAAATAGAGTTCAGGTGATTTATATTTCATTCGATTGGGATCATCTAAGGTTTTACCAGTTTGAATACATAGCAAAACATCGTGAGCTTGATAATCTTCTTTTTTCAGATAATGGCAATCGTTGGTAACTACCAAGTTAGTATCTGTTTCCTGAGCTAGCTCTATTATCTGAGGGAAAACTTTTTTTTCGTCATCTAAACCATGGTCTTGAATTTCCAAGTAAAAATCATTACCAAAAGTAGATTTATAAAATTCTAAAGCTGTTATAGCTTCTTGTTTTTTCCCTTGCAGCAAAAGATGAGGTATCTCACCCTGAATACATGCACTAAGACAAATAAGTCCTTCCGAAAATTGTTTTAAAAGTAGTTTATTAATCCTTGGTTTGTAATAAAACCCTTTAAGGTAAGCAATAGAAGACAGCTGCATTAAATTTTTATAACCTTTAAGATTTTTGGCGAGCAGTACCAAATGATGACGCTTTTCTTTTTTAGAAGCTTCAGTACCCAATTCTCCGTTGATTATATAAGTTTCAATGCCAATTATGGGTTTAATTCCCTTTTTTTTAGCAGTCTTATAAAAATCTATAGCTCCGTACATATTACCATGGTCGGACATGGCAACAGCGGGCATATTGTATTTAAGAGCCAGGTCTATCATTTTATCTACTCTGCAAGCACCATCTAAAATACTGTATTGAGTATGATTGTGCAAATGAACAAAACTCATATAAATCCTTCTACTTTTTATAATTAAATGAATTAGCAAACTGAATAATTCTCTGAATTCTTACTATTTAAAAAATAGCTATCTAGGTTTTGTGTCAAATATTTTAAAGTGGATACACGAAAGTTAAAATTTAACTGTATATAAAAAGGTAAATTATGATTTTTTATTTTTTAAAATTCCACTTTTGGAATGATACAATTTTATCTTTTACCAGTCTTTTTGAGCTTTTAGCAAACTGGGAAACAGTTTTGCTATAGAGAGATTTTTTTTGTTTTGGAAAACCAAACGGGCTAAGAGCGACTACTTTAACCTGGTTGGGAATATTCAAAATATCCCGAACTTTTTTCTCATTAAAAGCAGCCTGCCAGCAACTGCCAACCCCGTGTTGCCAAGCTATTAATATCATCTGTTGAAATGCAATTGCCACGTCGACCAAGTAGTAAGACTGTTCATTTAGCTGGCAGCTGTTTTTTGGGTTAGCACAGGCTACTACAATTAGAGGAGCTTGTTTTATGAAGAAATTTACTTTTCCAATAAAACCACTATGAAGTGCTAACTTCTTTATAGCTGTGGGGTTATCTACAAAAATAAAACGCCATGGTTGGCGATTTTGGCAGGATGGCGCATACTGAGCAGCTAAGATCATATCATCTATTATTTCTTGAGGGATAGGTTCTGAGCTGAAATCGCGAATACTTTTTCTGGATAAAATTGTTTGTTTACAATCCATAATAACATAATTAGCCTGCCACCAGAGTGACAGGCTAATGTATTTAGAAGCTTATGCCAATTCCGGTGGTGAAGGAATTGTAATCTGCAATGTTGTAGTCAGCATTAAAATTAACAATACCAGCTTTCACATTTAATCCCAATACAAAACGATGAGTGTTATCGCCATCAATATCAAATTTTATCTTTTGAATTAAATCTTCTTCGGTAGGGTTATCTGTTGCTTTCAATACATAGTCATATTTGAATTCCATATTAGAGCTTTCCAACATAAATCCACCGTACGGAGTTATATTAAGCATTCCTAGTCCAAATTGTTTACTAACATTAAAACCGCCTGAAAGAGCGCTAGCTTCTACTACATCGCCCAATTTCATCGATTGAGTATTGAAAACTAATCCAACATCTACTGGTAATGGTACCATTAGCCACGATTTTATATTATGTTCTATTCCAAATCCAAAATAATTTAATTCGCCCAATTCTTCATCAATTTCTATTGGAGGCAGATAGCGGAAAGTAGCTCTGGTACCCCAAATTGTGCCAATACTAAGCTGTGGGGTAAATAGGGGCAGTAGGGGCGGATCTTCCAAAAGACCAGTTACCTCTCCGATTTCAATTTTATTTTCTGGAATATCTTTATTGTAAGTATTTCCTTCCACTTCGTAATTTACATTTTCGCCATTAAAAGTTATTTCTAAACTTTCATCCTCAGGACCAATTATAGTAGGTCCGCTCATACCAACTGTAAAATCCTGATTTATAATTGCGTCTATAAGGTACTGGCGGTGTTCTTCAGGCACATTTACATCTTCGATGAGGATTTCAGCTTGTTCCTGAGTGAAACGGAAGCTACCGCTTGTATCGAAATGCTGGTTCTCATCTTGGAACAAACTTCCCATAAAGATAGCACCGAATTCGAAATCTAATCCTAAAAACTTTGCCTTAGGTGCATTGTGGAACCAGCCACCGTTCATATTGGAACCATAAGTTGAAACTATTGGTGAAACATAGCTTTTTGCGGCTTCACCAGAAAGATTGTTAAGTGTTTCTTCTAAATCTGTTTCAGCCGAAACTACGACATAGAGTGATAAAATTATAAACGTTACTATAAATTTTTTCATATTTCCTCCTACTTCATATTAACAACAACTATGAAAATTCCTAACAAAAATGTCAACTGAATAAAAAATCTTTACAAATTCAGCTATAGACAATAATTGTAATAAAATTTTTGAAAAGAGGCAGAAATGCTAAAAGGGAAAAAAATAGTAATCGGAATAACTGGCGGGATAGCTGCTTACAAAGTGGTAGACTTAGTAAGCAAGCTAAAAAAACAGGGAGCTGAAGTTAAAGTAATGATGTCTAAGGCCGCAACTGAATTCATAACTCCTCTTACCTTGGAAACTCTCTCGGGACAGCCGGTAGCATCTGATATGTTTAAAGGATATATTCAGCATATTGTCTGGGCAGATTGGGCAGATATCATAGTAATAGCTCCAGCTACTGCTAATATAATAGGGAAAATAGCGCACGGCATTGCCGATGACCTTATAAGCACAACTATAATGGCATGTAAGTCTCCAAAATTATTGGTACCAGCTATGAATATTCATATGTATGAAAATCCCATAGTACAAACCAACATACAATATTTGAAGCAAAAAGGTTATTTGTTTATGGAGCCCGAGAGGGGCATTTTAGCCTGTGGCTACAAAGGTAAGGGGCGATTTCCAGAAACTGAGGAAATAATTTACTTTATCCGCACATATTTGGAATATAAGCCAGATCTTACCCAGGAAAGAATTTTGATAACAGCAGGTGCCAATGTGGAAAAGATCGATCCAATGCGCTACATCAGCAATTTTTCTAGTGGGAAAATGGGACTGGCACTGGCGAGAGCTGCTCATATTCGCGGAGCACAGGTTAATCTGGTACACAGTAAATTGAAGGGAAATCCACCTGAATATATAGAAAGTGTTTCTGCGCTT
>JAXHUB010000022.1:0-2268 GCA_034189845.1 Candidatus Cloacimonadota bacterium
GCTGCAGTTTGTATGCATGCTCTGGGTAAAAATAACGTTTTTGGCCTTATGCTTCCCTACAAAAATAGCCATCCCGACAGTTTAACCCATGCCAAATTGCTAGCTAAACAATTGGAAATTACCTATCGCATTGTGGATATTTCTCCCATGATAGATGCGTATTTCAATAAATATGAACCTAAAGCTACTAAATTGCGAATAGGCAACAGAGCTGCTCGTGAAAGAATGTGCGTGCTTTATGATCATTCTTCCAAACTGAAAGCTTTAGTTGCTGGTACTGGAAACAGAAGCGAACTCATGATAGGCTATTGTACACAATATGGAGATAATGCTTGCGCTTTCGAACCATTAGGGCATCTTTATAAAACTGAAGTTATTCAATTGGCTTCTTATTTAAACTTACCACAAGCAATTATAAAAAAAGACCCTACAGCCGACCTTTGGGAAGGGCAAACCGATGAAGAAGAAATAGGTATAAGTTATAACAAACTGGATAGTATTTTACATCTTGCTATCGATGAAAGTATGAAAGAACAAGAAATTGTGGCTGCTGGACATAACTATGAAGAAGTAAAAAAAGTTTTAAAGATGGTAAAAAAATCGGAATTTAAAAGAAATATGCCACCAGTTTTAAAAAGATAAAGGAGTTCCAAGTGAAAATATTCTCGAAAATTAAAAGTAATCGCTGTCAAAAATGTAAACAACTGCGGGGAAATAGATTTTGTTTGCGAATAGGAAAAGATATATGCTGGAAATGTTGTAATGAAATGAGGGTTGACCAAAAATGCCCAGAAGCTTGTAAATACGCTCTTCATAAAGTTAGCGAATTACAATTCAAAACTAATACCGATTCACAATATGAATATGATGACCTTTTAAAAAAAGAGATCGATCATTGGATTCGTAATCCACAAAAAGTTTTCGAGGGTAAAATACCACTTAAAATGTCCGAAAAAGAGAAGGGAAGAAAACAATTGGAAGATTTCTTTGCTAAATATTCAGCCTTGAAGTATATACCTGTAAACTATTTATTTAAAAGACTTAATCTATACAATGTTAAGCCAGAATCTAAAGAAATATATCCGGAGTTGGTTGCTTTTGAATTTATGGACAAGATAGTAGAACAAGATTGGGAAGCAACTATCGATTTTTTATATAATAAAAAACAATATAAAAACCAGGAACTTAAGAATAACTACATAAAAAGAAATGAAAAAAACAAATTCCTTCGTAAAATAGATTATTATGAACTTATTTCAGCAGCTTATTCAAAAGATAGGAAGCAAGCACTTGTACATTTAGAAGGAGCAGGGAAATACGATATAACCATAGTCATGAAAAGAATAAAGAATGAATGGTTGGTGGGAAGTAAAATTTTTGGGAAACCGGAAATCTATAATAGTGAATCGGAAGCACTTCAACAAATAGCGATTTTGCTTTCCAAAAACCAAACTGGAAATGCTTATGAGCTACTTAAAAAATACAGTTCTATTTACATAGATTCAGCTGACTTGCAATATTACTGGGGACTTTATTATACTTTTGAAAGAAGAAATAAACAAGCTTTGGAACATTTTTTTAATGCTATTGAGATAGATCCTGAATTTATAGAAGCAAAGTATAATTATGCTTACATGTTGCAGACAGAAAAAAAATTTGAAAAAGCAAAAAAAATATACAAAGAGATTATTAAAAAAAACCCAAAAGAGAAAAAATCTTTAAATAATTTGGCGTGGCTTTATATAGAAGAAGGGCGAAAAGATGATGCGAAAAACCTGTTGGAAAGATGTTTGAAGATCGATCCTGAATTTGAGCTGGCCAAAAAAAATCTGGAACGACTTACTGAGTAATAAGCATCTTGTCCTTAGTGCTATCTGAAAAATAAATTGCTACCTTATTTGGCAAGCAAATAAGGGGAACTGAATTAGACCAACCTTGTTTTACACAGTATTGATGAGGGCAAGTGGACTTTTTAAAACGAATTTTATGGTCTTTTACTTCTAATATAATATCATCATCTATCTCTATCAATTCACTTTGACTAAGATCTATTTTTTTCCATAAATCGTTATTATAGTAGATATAGGCATTTGAATTTGTATGGTCTGGTTGTAATATCAAAAAAATGGCAATTGCTAGGAAAATGAGTATAAGAATCAGATCAGCTGACTTTAACAGCAGAATTATATTTTTAAAATTCGCCATATATTAATTGATCGCAGCGTGGACAACAATTCCCTTTTAAATGGCTTTTGCTAGAAAAATTTC
>JAXHUB010000220.1:0-3158 GCA_034189845.1 Candidatus Cloacimonadota bacterium
CTTCAAAAGATCATCTATTCCACAAGGGACATTCCCACCAAACTCTTCTTCCAAAACTTGCGGTAATTGTTTAAGATATTTTGCTTTATTATGATAAAATCCTGCTGGATAGATCAATTTTTCGATCTCTTTCACGCTCAATTTTCCTAGCTCCTCATAATTATCAATCTCCGAAAACAACTTATTCACTACCAGAGAAGTTGTTTGATCTTTAGTTCTAGCACTCAAGATCGTTCCTACCAAAACCTTGAATGGATCTTTTGTCTGGATTTCTATTAAATCCACTATGGGAGCTTTGAATTTTTCAAATTCTTTTTCTAAAATTTTATATATTTTATCGGTGTTTATCATTTTCCCTCGCAAAATCCATATTGTGATTTTGCAAGTAGATGTCAATATATTATCCGTGTGTACAGCACATAAAATGTAAGTTGCTCCCCCTTTTCGGCGAAGCAACTTACGGGACCGTGATCGAGAGAAGATGAGTGTATCGCAGTTTCCCTCTATATATACAAACGCTAAAATCGTAGCAATTGAGACGAAAACCAATTTGAGTGCAGAAATAATGATTGCTTAGAGTTTATACCCCTTAGTTGTTAGAAATATACTGTTCTAATCCAGAAAAAAACCTAATAAGTCTTGTCTGTTTGCTTTCTTTAATGCTTCAATAATAAGTGTTTTGTTACTTTTTTTATACCATTGCACAAGAGCTTTCATTAAACTAACTTCCCTATCCCTGGGCACATAAACTTCCCTTTTTTCCAAATCATAACCAGTAAAATACATCAAAATACTTATTGTCATTGGAGTAGGAGTGAACTGCTGAACTTGTTTTAATTTAATATTATTTTTTTTAGGAAAAAAGCCATTTCGATAGTGTGCTTTAGTTCTTCACCAGGATGACCAACTATAACATATGGTACTGTGAATTGTTTTTTCCCAGCTTTTTTACTGAATTCAATAAAGAGATCAACAAAATTGCGATAATAGGAAAAACTCGGTTTGTTCATTTTTTCTAAAACTTCTTCACTGATGTGCTCTGGTGCTAACTTCAATAATCCGCTGGTTTGGTTTTCTGCAACTTGCTTTATAAATTCCCTGTCTTTTAATGCCAAATCAAAACGAATACCAGAGCCAATAAACACATTCTTCACATTTTGGGATTGGAAAACTTCCCATAGTAAAGCTTTATATTCTGTATGAGAATATTCCAAATATTTGCAAATTTTGGGATACAAACATGAATTTCGCTTACATTTATCGCTAATGTCTATCTTACAGTACATACCATACATATTGGCAGTAGGACCACCCACATCTGAAATTGTTCCTTTGAAATACTTTTTCTCTGCCAATGTTTTAATTTCATTTTTAATAGAACCCTTGCCGTGTGATCTTATTGTTTTACCCTGATGCAAACCTATTGCGAAAAAGTTACATCCTCCAAAACAACCGCGATGGGAAGTTATGGAATTTTTTATCTGTTGAAATGATTTAATATTATTGGGTAAATAAGAGGGATGTATCTCTCTTTCGAATGGCAAATGAAATACTTCATCCATCTGGTTGGTAGTAAGAAAGTTAGAAGGAATATTGTGTCTTAGCACTCTTCCGGCAAAAGGAATATAAAGCGTTTTATTACGGTAGTTTTCATAAAATTGCTTGTACAAAAACTAAAATTCCTTTTTTGTAAACTTCTTATGAAACTCTGGTAAGATAAAGCTATTTGAAGTTGAAGCATACTTTTCGGTAACAACTGTACCAGGAATATCTTTGGGAATGATACCCAAATTGAGTGCTTTTGCAATTATAGCTACTGCAACCTCTCTCATTCCGTAAACTAAAAGATCAGCTTTACTATCAAATAGAAGAGAATTCCTTACTTTATTGCTCCAATAGTCATAATGTGGAATACGTCTTAAACTAGCTTATATTCCACCCAATATTATAGGAGTATTTTTATAAATTTTTTTAACTTCGTTTGTATAAACCAAACTAGCTCGGTTTGGTCTTAATCCCATTTTTCCACCAGCAGTATAAGCATCCTCGGAACGAATTTTCTTTCGAGCAGTAAAATGATTAACCATAGAATCAATATTACCAGCAGTTATTCCAAAAAAAAGTCGAGGTTTTCCTAAAACTTTAAAGCGTTTGCATCTTTCCAATTAGGTTGGGAAATTACACCGACTTTATAACCTTTGCTGTATTGATATTTCCCTATTACAGCTGCTCCAAAGGCTGGGTGGTCTATGTAAGCATCGCCAGTTATCAAGATTATGTCGAGTTGTTTCCAGCCTAACTTATCCAGTTCAGCTTTCGTGGTAGGTAGAAACAGGAAACAACTAGCTTGCCGTTAATTAGCAGGGTTTAACTTCAGAACATTGATGGCCTGAATACCTTTCTCTGTTTCCATTGTATCAAATTGTACTTCTTCATCTGGTGTAAGAAATTTACGTTCATTTTCCGAATTGGTTACGATAGATTTCCAATGTACAAAATATTCTTTCTCATCTTCTCCTATGATAAAACCGTATCCCTTTAAATCGTTAAACCACTTTACATTACCTTTCATCTATACTTCCTTCATTCTTTTTATGTAATTATATTATTTATTGTATTGTATGCAAGAAATTTATTTAAAATTTGTGGAAAAACCTATACCTATTTTATAAGTCTGGTAATTCTTTTCATCTTCCACATATTCATAATAGGAATCTGTAAATCGCCTTTTAATCTCATAAAAAAATTTACCTCTAATTCTTTTGGTAATATCTAATGTAAGATTCACTTCATGAGTCCAAAATTTATCGTTTCTTCCAATATGAAAAGTATCTTCCACAAACTTGGAACTATAATATCTGTTTTCGAATTCAGTATTGTTGTAAAAATAGATATCCCGGTAATGTAATGGTAGTCTAATGCTCAAATAATATGTATCCGATTCATAGGAAGCATCTATTTTTTTAATAAAATCTTCATTATCCCCTATCTGCTCGGAAATAGTGTAATTATAAGAGAAAATTATCCTAACTTTCTGAGATAGGTAGTATCTAACTTCCATTCGATTCCCCAATTCCTTAGCATCATAATCAGTAAAATATTTATTGTGATATAATTGAGAATAATCTACGCGATATTTAGCGGAAAAATTTTTGCGG
>JAXHUB010000221.1:0-6703 GCA_034189845.1 Candidatus Cloacimonadota bacterium
CTTCAGCAGAAAAAAGTATTGAACAAGGGAGCAGCTTATTGGATAGCTAATGCTATTGCAGCTGAAACTCTCTCAGCTCAAAAAATAGCTGAAAAAGTTGCAGAAGGCAGGTTAGATCTAACCGAAATCCCTGCTCAACCCCAAAATGAGCTAACAAAAATTCTCGATAAAATCTCTTCAGATAATTTGCAGAAAATAAAAAAACAAAAAGAAAAACGACAATCTACTATAGAAAAATTCGGAAAGCAAAACAAACCTGCTATCTATGTTATCGTGGCTACTGGTAATATTTACGATGATGTTATACAAGCAAAAGCAGCTGCAAAAGAAGGTGCTGATATAATAGCAGTTATTCGCTCTACTGCTCAATCCCTTTTGGACTATGTTCCCTATGGAGCCACTACTGAAGGCTTTGGCGGTACATTTGCTACCCAGGAAAATTTTCGCATAATGCGCAAAGGATTAGATGAAGTTGGCGAAGAACTGGAAAAATATATTTATCTTACTAATTATGCCTCTGGATTATGCATGCCTGAAATTTCAGCTATGGGAGCTATAGAAAGGCTCGATTGTATGCTAAATGACGCAATGTATGGCATCCTATTCCGAGATATAAACATGAAGAGAACCCTATTAGACCAATATTTTAGCCGCATGATAAATGCCTATGCCGGAATACAAATCCAGACCGGGGAAGATAATTACCTCACAACTTCCGATGCCATCGATAAAGCTTATACTGTTACTGCTTCCCAGCTTATTAACGAACAATTTGCCTTAGTTAGTGGTATAAAACACGAAAAAATGGGTTTAGGACATGCCTTCGAGATAAATCCAAATATTAAAAACAGTTTTTTGTATGAACTTTCACATGCGCTATTGACCCATACCCTATTCCCAAACTGCCCCACTAAGTATATGCCACCGACTAAGTTTGCTACTGGTAATATCTTCCGCACCTATCTTCTTAATGGAATGTTCAACTTCGTTAGTCAAATTACCGATCAAGGAACTCAACTTTTGGGTATGATGACAGAAGCAGTACATACTCCCCACTTGGTAGACCGCTCTTTAGCAATAGAAAATGCTCAATACATTTTTAACGCAACCAAAGAATTTAGCCAAGAATTTACTTTGACCCCAGATGGAATAATAAATAAAAGAGCAAATCAGGTTTTGAATGAAGCAATTGAATTTCTGAAAAAAGTAGCTGAAAAGGGTCTTTTCCAAGCTATGGCAGATGGTGAATTTGCCGATATAGTAAGAACAGAAACCGGAGGTAAAGGATTAGATGGAGTGCTCATAAAAGCCCACGATTATATCAATCCGTTTATGGAAAAGATGAAAGCTGAATTAAATTTGCTTTAGAAAGGAATCCAAAATGACTATACAAATAGATCCTACCAAAACAAAACCTTATGGAGACACTTTAAATGATGGCATAATACAACTTTCATTTGCCCTGCCTGCCCCAGCAGATGAAAAAGGCAAAGAAGCTGCGAGACAACTTCTTAAAAAAATAGGCTTACAGGATATAGAGATATGTTTTTTTTCCGATTTAGGTGAGGGGTTTACACATTTTATTGCCTATGCTTCTGTAAACGTTACAGTTGACCTTACCAAAATCGAAGTAAAAACAGTTGATACCCCAATTATGGATATAGATGAAACCAACGAGTATATAAGAAAAAAGATCGGAAGAAAACTAACAGTGGTAGGAGCCTGCATCGAAAGTGATGCTCATACAGTAGGAATAGATGCCATTATGAACATGAAAGGTTATGATCATCGCTTTGGTCTGGAGCGCTATAAATATTTTAACACTATAAATATGGGAGCGCAGGTTCCTTCTGAAGAGCTTTTGGCCAAAGCCCGAGAAGTAGATGCCGATGTTGTACTTGTTTCTCAAATAGTTACTCAGAAAAATATTCATATAAAGAATCTTACTAAATTAATAGAATTGGCTGAAGCAGAAGGATTGCGAGATAAAATGTTGTTCATTTGTGGTGGCCCTCGCATTACTCACGAACTGGCGATCGAATTAGGCTACGATGCTGGTTTTGGAAGCGGTTCTTATGCCACCGATGTTGCTTCATTTATTGCTTTCTACTTTGCTGAAAATCATTAAATTAATTACGTAGGTGAAAAATTAATAAAAAATTACTTGAACATTTTTTACTCATAACATATTTAATCGTAAAATCTTTAAAAAAAAATGAGGAGTAGAATATGCCACAAATTATTACTGCATCCCAAGCTGTTGCGATGGTAAAACCACACGATCGCATTATGTTTGGAACTTTTTTGGCTGTAGGAGCTGCATGCACACTTATTGATGCCTTAGTTGAAGCAGGCACTAAAAAGCTACATATGATAACCATCGCCACTGACTATGATGACAGAGGAGTAGGGAAACTGGTTTCCAACAGACAGATAAAATCTGTACAGTGTTCCCATATTGGTACTAACAAAGCAAGTCAATCGCAGATGAATGCTGGAGAAATCGAAATTGAACTAATACCCCAGGGAACTTTAGTAGAACGTATTCGTGCTGCTGGTGCAGGTTTAGGCGGAATCCTTACCCCTACTGGAGTTGATACTATCGTAGAAGATGATAAAGAAAAATTTGAAATCGATGGCAAAACTTATATCCTGGAATACCCTATAAAAGCCGACTTTGCTTTTATTAAAGCAAAAAAAGCTGATAAAATGGGAAACTTAGTATATTCTAAAACTGCTCGCAATTCTAATCCGGTAATGGCGATGGCAGCTAAAACTACCATAGCAGAAGTAGACGAGATAGTTGAAATTGGTAAAATTGATCCGGAAGACGTTATCACTCCTGGAATTTTTGTAGATTACCTCGTGAAAAGGGAGGTTTAAGATGATGGATCGCAAAGAAAAACGCAAAATGATCGGAAAACGTATCGCTCAAGAGCTAAAAGATGGTGATTTTGTAAACTTAGGAATTGGTATGCCCACCGAAGTTGCAAATCATATTCCGAAGGGCATAACCGTACACTTTCAAAGTGAAAATGGGATTTTAGAAGTGGGGCCTGCTCCCGAACCAGGAAAAGAAGATCCAGATTTAATCAACGCTGGAGGAGGTTACATCACTGAAAAGAAAGGTGCAGCTTACTTTGATTCTTGTACAAGTTTTGCTATCATTCGTGGTGGGCATTTGGATATGACAGTTCTGGGAGCATTACAAGTAGACCAAGAGGGTAATTTGGCAAACTGGATGATTCCAGGAAAATTAGTTCCTGGAATGGGTGGTGCTATGGATTTGGTTGCTGGTGCAAAAAAAGTTGTGATAGCTATGGAGCACCGTGATAAGCGAGGAAATTCCAAAATTCTACAAAAATGTAATTTACCACTTACCGCTGCAGGTAAAGTTAGCTTAATTGTCACTGATATGGCATTTATAGAAGTTACAGAAAACGGGTTACTTTTAAAGGAAGTTGCTAGCTGGACTAATGTGGAAGAAGTGAAACAAGCCACAGAAGCTGATCTGATATTACCCGATAAGATAGGTATTTTCGAATAAATCCAATAAGCCTTGCCATCTGGCAGGGCTTTTTTTATATATCAAATAAAATTTCCCTATAGCCCGGCAGTGGCCAAAAGCTATACTCTATTCTTTGTTCAACATTATCGATTTGTTTTCTCAATTCTTCCATTATTTTATCTGCTTTATTTACAATTTGCTTTGTAGTAACGGCAGGTACTTCTGGCAATACTTTTTGAATTTGTTGGTTTAATTTACTATTAAGTTGGTAATTTTTTTTGTAAGATTCTTGCAACTTATCGATTTTTTTGTCTAATTCAGGTAAGTTTCTACCGGATTTATGAAATTCATTATTAAAACTCACTAATTTCGCTAAATAGCTTAGAATAGCAGGTAAATATCTGGTTTCTACCATAGTTACAGCTGTTTTGTATTCTATCTTTTTCAGGTTATAGTAAGTTTCTAATTTAATTTTTATTTTAGACTCGATCTCCTCTTGCGAGAGAATATTATATTTTTGGAAAAGCCGAGTATGTTTTTGATAGCTATAAAGCGATTGGGGAGTATTTTGTGACAAAGGAAGCTTCCTGCGAATAGCTTCTTGTAGCCATTGTTCTGAATTGCTGTTTCCCTCATAGCGTATTCCTTTGGTTTCAGAGATTATCTTTTTAAGAACCACATAAACGTTGCTTTTTACATTTCCCTTCAGCTTCACCAGTCTATCGCAGATTTCATCGAAACCTGCTGCTATAATAATGTTAAGACTCGACGCTGCTTCGGAACAATTTTGATGTGAGCCTACTGCACGAAACTCAAATTTATTACCTGTAAATGCTAGTGGCGAAGTGCGGTTACGATCTGCCATATCGCGAGCGATTTTAGGAAGCCTCTGAATATCCAAGTTAATATTATCTATTTGTTTGTCGGTTGGTTTGGCAATACCTTCAATGTAATCGAAAATATTATCGAGATACTCACCCAAATAAACAGACATAATTGCAGGCGGTGCTTCATGCTTCCCCAACCTTTGGTCATTGCCTGCATCAGCTACACTTGCTCGTAACAATTCTCCATAATTTTGAACACCCCACAAAACAGCAGCTATGGTTACTAAAAAATTTATGTTTTTTAGCGGAGATTTGGAAGGTTCCAAATAGTTGGTGCCGGTAGCATCTTGCATCGACCAATTCAGATGCTTTCCTGAACCGTTTAGCCTGTAAAAAGGTTTTTCGTGCAACAGAGCAACCATCCCGTTTCTTTTGGCTACACTTAGTATCATTTGCATCACCTGTAAATTATGGTCAATAGCCAGATTAGCTTCTTCATAAAGCGGAGCAATTTCAAACTGATTAGGAGCAACCTCATTATGCCTAGTTTTAGCTGGAATACCACGCCGATACAGTTCGTAATCCAATTCAATCATAAACTTCATTATCTCGTCTTTTATTTCACCAAAATAGTGCTCGCTATTAATTTGTCCTTTTTCTGGTGCCGCTCCGAACAAAGTCCGCCCGCAATTTTGCAGGTCTACTCTTTGGTTATAATGCTTTTTACTTATAAGAAAATATTCCTGTTCCAATCCCAAAAATACTTTTAACCTTTTTGCAAACCGATTTTTCAGCAATTTTTGTAACCGTAGAACTGCTTTACTTAAAGCGATTTGTGAGCGTAGCAACGGAGTTTTCATATCCAGCACATACCCAGTCCAGGATAGATAAACAGAAGGTATAACTAAGGTTCTGGTTTTACCTGATTCCATTAGAAAAGCAGGAGAAGTAGGATCCCAAGCTGTGTATCCCCTTGCTTCAAAGGTAGACCGAATACCACCCGAAGGAAAGGATGAAGCATCAGGTTCACTTTGAATAAGCTGTTTTGCAGAAAATCTTTCGATTAGCTGCTGGTCTTCATCATAGCAGATAAAAGCATCATGTTTTTCGGCTGTACCTCCTCGCAGAGGTTGAAACCAATGAGTAAAATGAGTAGCTCCCATCTGTATTGACCACTCTTTCATCGCATGTGCTACATCAGCAGCAATTTTTTGATCTAAAGCAGCTCCACTTTCGATGGTGGCAATCATTTTTTCATAAACACTTTTATTCAATTTCTCACGCATTACCTTTTTATTAAAGGTCAGTTCGCCAAAATATTTCGTGATTTGCATAATTATTTCCTTATTTTTAACCTATTAGAGTTATATTTGGCTTATTTGTCAAACTATTTCAAGCAATTTTCATAAATAAATGCAATTTTAACTATATATTTTTAAAATAACGAAAATTTAAGCAGGCTGTTATCTATAAATTCAACTTGACTTTATAGAGATAAAAAATGATATGAACTCAAACTATAGAAAAGGCAGATCATGAATTTCCAAGATATCATTATCAAACTTCAGGAATATTGGGCAAAAAAAGGATGCAACCTTATTCAGCCATATGACGAAAATATGGGTGCTGGCACATTTCATCCTGCCACCTTTTTTGGTGCTTTAGGTAAAAAACCTGCAGCCATAGCATATACACAACCATGCAGGAGACCAAAAGACGGTCGTTATGGTCAAAACCCCAACAGATTGCAGCATTACTATCAGTTTCAAGTTATTATAAAACCTTCTCCTGAAGATATACAGATTCAATATTTGGAAAGTTTACAAGCCATAGGAATAGAAACCAGCAAACATGATATTCGTTTTGTTGAAGACGATTGGGAATCTCCTACTTTAGGTGCTTGGGGATTAGGTTGGGAAGTATGGCTGGATGGTATGGAGATATCTCAATTCACCTATTTTCAGCAAGTAGGCGGCTTGGAAGTTTTCCCAATAAGTGTTGAACTTACTTATGGGCTTGAACGATTGGCAATGTATATACAAGATGTAGACGATTTCAAAGAATTAAATTGGAATAATAAAACTAAATATGGAGAACTTTTTTTATCAAGTGAGATAGAAAATTCTAAATATAATTTTGAGTATGCAGATATAAATTTACTTATGGAAGAATTTACTGATTATGAAAAACAGGTGGAAGAATTATTGCAAAACAAATTAGTTTTTCCAGCTTATGATTATCTTCTGAAATGTTCTCATGTTTTTAACCTTTTGGAAGCGCGGGGAGTGATAAGTGTTACTGAGCGTGCTGCTTATATAGCACGCATAAGAGCAATGGCACGAAAATGTGCTATAATTTACACTAAAAA
>JAXHUB010000222.1:0-2995 GCA_034189845.1 Candidatus Cloacimonadota bacterium
CCATAGGTAGAAAAAATTGCCACTTGGTTGTAGGAATCTACAGCGCCCACTGCTATAGTAGAAGACAATCTGGCAGGATACCAAACACCGCTTTGTCCAGTATTCCCTGAGGAAACCACAATGATACTTCCTTTTTCGTAAGCATATTGGCAAGCATCAGCAATAATCTGTGAATATTCACTGCTGCCCCAGCTACAGTTTATTATATCCATCCCCATTTCTGCACAATAGATTATACCAGCTGCAGCATCATCGTCTTGCAAATATCCCGAAACACCATCAGCAGTTTTGAAACCTGCCCTTACAGGTAAAATCTTATTATTCCAGCTAACTCCGCTCACTCCGATTTTATTATTCGTATCTGCTGCAATAATGCCGGCTACATGAGTTCCATGATTATACTCATCAGTGGGATCATTATCTTGTTCTATATAATCTCCGGAAGCCATATAATCTAGCTCGGGAGCATCGGTGAAATCCCAACCTCGCCAATCATCCACATAACCATTGCCGTCATCGTCTATGCCATTATATGGTATTTCATTTGTATTTATAAAAATGTTTTCGGTTAAATCTGGGTGATCGAAATGAATCCCCGAATCAACGATTCCAATTGAAATTTCTCCATTCCCAGTAGAATAATTCCAAGCTGCTGGCAAATTTATACTCTGAAAATAAGAAAGTTGCTCTCCATACATCTCATCATTAGGAGATAATAACATCTCATTTAGGTAGTTAGGTTGCATGGATTCTATTATTGCTGGTTTAGAATTTTGTAACTTTTCCCAATCGATCTTATCTGCCACCTCGATCAGATAATAATTTCCCAATTGGGGTAAAATCGTTTCAATATTATGAACAGAGTATTCTGCTAACATCTGGTTTATCTTATTATTTTGAAAGCTGGTTTTACTTTGCAATTCGGCATCGGTTTTTATAATTATTTGTTTGGGAGTTATTTCAGCGGCAAATAAATGAGGAAATACTAACAAGACCAGCAAAAATTTTAAAAATTTCATTTTCCCCTCTTGCAAATTGGAAAATTAGAAATGATAGCTCAAGCCAAACATATGCACATCTTTTATCTCATCTGCAAAAGGTAAAAACGCATAATCCAAGCTAAAATTGTGCAACACGATACCAAACCCTCCGCTAAAATTTTGACTGTCGTGATTGAACTTATAGCCCAATCGTAGATCAATTAATTCATAGATGTTTACATTTGTGCCCCAAGCAACTTTAAGTTCATCGTCATCTGTTTCTTTATAAAGTTTAATTTCCTGATTCAAATTAACATCATCTTGTAATAGAGAAATATCATCTATAACAGCACTGAATTCAAAAGTTTCTGGCAAATCAATTCTTTCCTCATCCATCTTACCGGTGAAACCCAAATGTTTAACAGCGGCAGCAAGTTTAAGATAGCGCAAAGGTGTTAAATAATAATAACCCAGATCGAAAGAGGCACCTAAACTACTGGAATTATCAATTTTTTCGTATAACCCAAAAATATTAATGCCAACATAGTGGTTAGGTAATATTCTACGGCCAATATTCATCATTAAGTTCAAATCCATAGGATGAAATTCTCCAATGATGGTACCAATATCATCTCTACTTTCTATTTTACCATAATCTAAATACCTATAACCAATTGCAAAACTTGTTTTTGGAGTTGAATATTGGTATGAAAGGCTATTCATGGAGGTTTCAAAAATCCAATAATTTTGACTAACCGAAATTGTTCGACTAGGTTTTAGCATCCCTAAAGCAGCATTTTCTGTATAAGAAAAAGCGTCTTTAACCAATCCAGCACTTGTTCCTGCCATGGCTGCTTGGACAGTACCTGTGGTTATCTTCAACATTTGAAACCCACTTTCACCACTAACTTCTGCATATATTCCTAAAGAAAACACCAGTAAAAGTGTAATTATAATTAACTTTCTCATTTATCCTCCGTAATTTACTTCTCAACAGCAAACATCATCTGCTTACTTTCTCCATCAGCTTCCAAAATAGCACAATATACACCACTTGCTATATTGCTAACATCAACACTCATACTAGCCGGTAAATATGCTGTAGTATTTTGGGTTTTTTGTTTAACTAATCCGCCTGCTATGTCAAATATTTTTATTTTTACTTTGGTATTTTTAGAAGTCATAACTCTTATAGTAATTTCATTCTCTCTGGTTTCACCCCTAAAAATGCTGCGGTTGTAAATAGAACTAAATGGGTTTGGATATATATAAGTTTCCTGGTTTACAAAAACCTTTTTTGTAACAAAAATATTCTGGGGCAAATTACCTGAAAAGGCTGAAGTCCTCTGCAAATTACCATATTCACAATTCCAGATACTTTTATTAACAGCAAAACCCTCTAATGGAATTTTATAAAGCTCTCCATTATCTGCAGCTATAAATACAGTAGTTTTGTTCATATATTCTGCAATTATTGGGAAGTTACTAGAAGAACTATTTAGAGCATAAGTTGTTCCTAATACTGTATAGAAGTTATTATTCAATTCATTTTCCCAAACTGAAATGCGATTTTTGGAAAAACTGCCAATAATTTCTGGAATTTCATCACCGTCGAGATCACTCGCTACTACCCCACTAGCAGCTGAAGTTGAATCTGAAGCAGGTAGCGGAGTATGGGGACAGAATATGTTTGCCTCTTGGTCAAAAGATACAAATGTGTTTTCTCCGCCCAAGATTATTTCCAGTTTCCCATTGCCATCGGTATCAGCAAAAGTTGGCAGCGAAAATTTATTTAATGGTATTATTGCTGGATAATTTTCCAACAAAAATTCGTCTTCATATACATAGAGCAAGGAATCGCTGCTGGTTATTATCAAATTGTCCTTGTTATCTCCATTTATATCTGCCAAACTAACGGAATGAATTGCTTTTTCTTTATTGAAATTATTCAAACTTAAACTCTCTGCAAGAGAAAGATCTTGCAAATTTCTGGTCACAAAATTCTTGTTTTCGTC
>JAXHUB010000223.1:0-11703 GCA_034189845.1 Candidatus Cloacimonadota bacterium
GTAAAACACCACCGATAACAACTCCATAAGACCACACTGTTATCTGCTGTTGGGTTGTGGTTGATTCTTTTAGCAGTATATAAAATCCTAAACTTCCGACCATTCCAATATTCAAAAAAGCAGATGTTAAGCCAGGCAAAAAAAAGTAATCGTGTGAATTCAAAACAGAAATTAAAGTAGAGGAAAGTCCTATAAAAAACAGATAAGGAAACATTATCCTACTTAATTTTATAGTTAAAAGATGAGTTTGTTCATCAAATCCAGGAGCTAATATGCTAACAATAAGCGGAGCTAAAAAAATACCCAAAATACAAATTATAAACAATGCCAGAGAAAGCAGCGAAAGCACGTTGATAGCAAAAGAGATTTGATATTTTTTTCCTTTTTTTATACCTATTTCGTTGTAAATAGGAACAAACGCAGCTGAAAGTGCACCTTCACCAAAAAGTTTCCTAAGCAAATTAGGAATCTGATAAGCCACCTGAAAGGCATCGGCTACAAATGAAGTTCCAAAAAAACTGGTCATAACCACATCGCGCACTAATCCCAATATTCTACTAAAAAAAACAGCTAATGACATCGACCCAGCGTGTTTTGCTAAGGCTTTTTTACTCATTTTATATCCAAATAATTTGCTATTTTTTAGTTGAAAGTATTGATTTTAAGATTTGAAGTAGTCTATCATCGTAAATTTTTCTTGCAGCAGATTTATAGAAGCTGTTTAAATTCATGTCGGTATTTTTTTCATAGATATGTGCCTGCAGAGCCATTTCCAATTTATCTAATTGTTTTACAAATCTACCTTCGGCTGTTTTCCCATTTTCGAATTCTAACCATAAGTTTAACCAGTAGGAAGAATTTGGCAAGTTAGAAAAGAATTTATTCACCGCTTCTAATTCTTTTTCGAATTTCATTTTTTCGGTGATGCCATCGCTGGGAGTAATGTCTCCAGTATATACTTCACATGCTTCGTGCAAAAGTGCCATCTCTATCACTTTTTCTCTATTTAGATAAGAAGGGCAAAATAACATAGCCAAAATTGCCGTGCCAAAGCAATGGTCGGCTACACTTTCACATTTATTTTTCTCCAAACCGCTATTGAGCCAACCTTGCCTGAATACAAATTTTAACTGAGCAAATTTATAAAAAGCCTCTAGTTTATCTTTCCAATCATTGGCAGTTTTATTTTGCATTATTAATGAAAACCAAAGTTCATATTGTTTTTATCCATAATGGGTTTGGTCAAAGAAATTGTATCTCCTTTGCTAATTCCTTCAACAATTTCCACCATTTGAAAGTCATTAATACCGGTTTTTACCAGTTGATCTCCTGCTATACTGTCATTTTTCACTTTATATACAATATCTTCGCCGTTTTGGTTGCTGAAAATAGCTCTGATAGGTACAACCAGAATATCTTCTTTTTCTTGGCCAATAATGCTAACATTTGCTGTCATACCAGGTTTTAGTTTTTCATCTACATCCATTATTTCAATTTCCACAGGAAACACCTTAACATTATTATATTCGATTGCCATAGCTGCTATTTTAATGAGTTCTCCGTGATATTTGGAATAGGGATAGGCATCTACTAATATATCCACTCTTTTAGTGTTGCTAATTTTGGAAATATCCACTTCATTTATATTTGTTTCTACAATCATGCGGTTTAAATCGGCTACTTTAAAAATAACAGTGCCAGCACTGTACGAATTTGTGCTAGAAACCACCATTTCGCCTTCTTCTACCTGTTTTTGTATAACTGTACCCGAAGCTGTAGCTATAATTTTGGAAATATTATTGGTTGTTTCGATCTCTTTAATAAGGTTATATTGTTGTAGGGTCATTTCGTAGTTCAACTTTGCTTCCACTAAGTTGTCTTCAGCATCATCCAACTCTTCTGAAGAAATATAGTTGTTTTCATAGAGTTGTTTAACTTTCTGCAGTTCTTCTTCAGCATTTTCCAATCGAATTTCAGCTAATCGTAAGTTGGAATTTACTCTGGCAATTTCTTGAGCCTGATTGTAATCTGGTTCCACATCGGCAATTACATCTCCTTTATCTACATAATCACCTTCTTCTACATAAAATTTCAAGATTTTACCAGATACTTTCGATTTTATCTCAATCTCTTTTATTGGTTTAATCTCGCCTGTTTCTTCTAATTTTATTGTAATATCACCTTCATCGACCACATATTTTTCAATTTTAGGTTGTTTGGAAGTTGTTTTTTCACCGTTTTTACCAAAAACAGCAAATAAAACCACTATAATAATTATTATTGCTACAACTATTGTGAATTTTTTCATAACTTCTCCTATTTATATTCTACAGCATCTACTGTTATTTTTATTTTTCTACCATCTCTTAAAACTTCCAGATAGATCTTTTCCCCCACAGTGATATCTGCAACAACTAATCTTGCAGATTCTATATCTTTTATGGGAGTATTGTTTATCTTGATAATAATATCCTTTTCTTGTAGTCCCGCTTTGGCAGCTGGTGAATTTTTGTCAATGAAAGTAACCATAATTCCGTCTTCTGTATCCAACCCATAATAATTTGCTAAGCTAGGGTTAAGATCTTGTACTGTGAAATTAAACCAAATCTGCCTAACTTCACCAAATTGTATCAATTCCCTTGACATTTTTTTTGCTCTATTTATAGGAATAGCAAATCCAATTCCAATATTGCCCCCCGATTCTGACAAAATAAAAGTATTTATCCCAATCACTTCTCCATAGATATTCACCAGCGGACCACCGCTATTTCCCTGATTTATTGCAGCATCTGTTTG
Source organism: Candidatus Cloacimonadota bacterium (assembly GCA_034189845.1). Classification (GTDB taxonomy): domain Bacteria; phylum Cloacimonadota; class Cloacimonadia; order Cloacimonadales; family TCS61; genus JASUTE01. The sequence goes on from JAXHUB010000223.1 coordinate 2,797, forward strand.
TATCATACGTCTATATACTTTTCCATTTCTATCCTGGGCAAAATCTCTATTTACTGCTGAAACAACTCCCACTGAAACGCTGGGTTTACTACCTTTTATTAAAAAACCATATGGATTACCAACAGCTATAACCCACTCTCCTATTATCAGGTCATCGGAATCACCCAGTTTTGCAACTGGCAAGTCTTCCCCTTCTATTTTCAAAACAGCAATATCATGAAGGTTATCGGTGCCAATAAGTTCAGCATCGAATTGGCGGTTATCGGACAAAATTGTTTTGATCTCGGTTGCACCATCAACTACATGGGCATTTGTTAAAATATACCCTTCTTTACTAAACAATATTCCCGAGCCTAAGCTTTTAATATTTTGTGGGATTTCATCATAAAAACCGAAGAAAAAACTGAGTCTTCTTCTTACATAGCGGGTTTTAGTAACATTCACACTTACAACCGCTGGTTCGATTTTGGTTACCGCGCGAGTTATAGCAGTGTGCCTGTTTGCATCCAAAGCTTGCATTTCTTGCTGTTTTTCTTTATTGTGAAGCAGCGTATCCTTACTAGCTTTAGGTGTATCTTCTAAAATCTCTTCCTGTAGCTCTTGCGGCAATTCATTACTGGCTGGCTGCTTATAATTTTGGTACAAAAAAACTGCAACCAAAACCAATAAAATTATTATTAAAACATTATTACGAGACATATACTTTCCTTTACCATTTTCCTAAAATTTTATTAGAAAGTAACAGATTGAGTTCTTCCTGTTTACGGAATAATTCATAATATTTGTTATTGTAGTTTAGTTGAGCATTTTGATAATCTAATTTACTTCTATCTAAATCTAAAAGGCTAATCAAACCAAGTCTAAATTGTTCTTCAGCCATACTTAAATTTTTTTCTGACAGTTCTACCTTTTTTTTATATAGCTGTTTTGCCCTTTTTAGTGTGGCTATATTGCTATTGAGGTTTTCAAGCTCTTTTTGATATTCCTTTTCCAAACGATCGTAGTTGATTTCCTGTATCTTCAAATTTCTTTTCAGTTGTCCGTGTGATTCATATTTATGGAAAAGATCGAACAGTGAGTAACTAAAGGAAAGTGAAAGTGTAGTTGAATCATCATATTTATCCCACTCAGTAAAATCTGCATTTGTATTTTTATCGTAATTATAGCTGCCGCCTAAAGAAAAGGAAGGCAGAAAGTTCAATTTTTGCTCAAAAAGCGATATTTCACTACTTTTAATACTATTTTTTCGTCGTTGTAACTCCAGATTAGTTTCAAAATCTGAACTTTGGGAATACTCAGGTAACTCTGGTTCAAGGAGCTGTTTATCGTCATCTTCAACGTTTAAATAATTAAAAAGTTCTTTCCGATTGGTTTTAAGCCTATTTTCTGCTTCCAAAACAGCTATTTGGTAGTCAATAAAATCGATCTCTCCTTGCTGCAATTCCAATTCTGATTTCTTTCCCAAATCGTATAAAGTTTGAATCTGTTGATTTATTTTTTCTTGCAGTTCAAGATTTTTTTGTTGAATTTCCAAAGCTTTCTTATTTTCCAATATAGAAAGATAGTAAGAAATTACATTGTACGCTATTTGCTTACGTATCTCTTCCATGGTTAGTTCAGCATTCTCCTTGTTTAAAATTCCTCTACGAATATTAAAATAAGTAGGTTCATCTAAATATATACTTTTGGAAAGACTAAACCCAGAATTTTTCAACCAAGCCTGGTCATCGTGTTTATTTTTGGATGCATTAAGATTTGCTGAAGGTAAAATTTCCCAATAGTTAGCGCGCAGGCTCGATTTTGCATTTTTATATTCCTGAGTTTGCGACATAATTTCATGGGAATTTTCCAAACCAATTTCAACCATTTGTTGCAGGGTGTAACCCTGAGCTAAGCATATTGCGGGTAATATGAGTAATATTAAAAATATTTTTTTCATTAGAAAACTCCTTATTTTGGTATTATCAGGTATAAGATCATATTAGCTATTCCAATAAGAAAATAAAATGCCATAACTATAATAAGCATATATTTGTAAACATATTTATTGTAGTAATCTTCCAGAATTTTTATGCTTATTTTTTCATCTAATAACTCGATATATTTTTTTACTTCAAATTTTTGAATAAGATAGGGAACAAAACTGCGTAAAAAACCACGTGTGATCTCAAAGACCAGTAAAGCAACACTATGGCGCAGTTTATTTTTCAAAAAAGAGGGAATAAATTTGCTTTCCTCAAAAAAAGATAATCTTTCCCAAGCTTTGTTGTATAATTCCTCTTCCCATCCTGTAACCATGTTGTTTTCTGAAAAATTTTGACAGGCATTTAAGTAATCGTGTAATGTTATTTTCAATTTATCCATCAGTTTTTTTCTGTATTTAGGAACGAGACCGGGAGTTAAAGGAACTTTTTTCTTCAAGAAGAATTTCTTCTCTTTTGGATAAAACAAAATAAACTTAATAGAATAGACCAAAGCAAATGCCATAGCAACATTATATAGAATAAATAGTAAAGATTTTAGAAATATCATATTTTGCCTTTGTTATAAAGATTCACAAAATAGCTGATGGAGCGGTCGTAGGTTTTTTCAGCATCTGGTGGGAAATAGCAAGCTGGTAGTTCTCCTTGGCTACGATGAGAACGAATACATTCACAGCATAGGCCATTTTTGGAGCAAGGATAAGAACAATTACACTCGTTTAAATTCAGTTCTTTATTATTACATTGCATAATTTACTCCTTTTCAAAATTATTCTGTGTAAAAATACTTTTGTGCCCACTGCAGGGTATATTGGATATCATTTGGTAATTTTGCCTCCACTTGCAAGATTTTTTTTGTTATGGGATGCTCAAATTTCAAACGATAAGCGTGAAGAGCTTGTCTTTTAAGATGATTAGCCAACAAATATTTTGCTTTCTTCTTCAAATTTTCTGGTAAATAATTTAAAGTTCTTTTTGTGCTAGAATAAACAGGGTCTCCCAATATTGGGCAGTTTATATGTGAGAAATGAACTCTGATCTGGTGAGTACGCCCAGTTTCCAGTTGAATTTCCAAATAAGAAAAAAAATCGAACTTTTTTAAAATCTTATAATGCGTTACTGCCTTTTTTCCATTTTTACTAACCGCCATTTTTGTTCTATTATTCAGACTTCTATTTATGTATGTTTCAATCGTACCAGTATCTGCAGTAGGGATGCCAACAGAAATGGCGCGATAGATCTTTTCTATTTCTTTGTTCTGAAACTTCTGCGATAATAGTGATTGGACTTTATCGTTTTTAGCAATAACAAGCAAGCCCGAAGTATCTTTATCTAAACGATGGACTATACCAGGCCGCTTAGGGTAGTAACCGCTGGAAAGTTGATTTTTTAGGTGATATATCAAGCCATTTACTATGGTTCCATCGGGATTCCCAGCTCCAGGATGTACTGAAATGTCAGCAGGTTTATTTATCACCGCTAAGTATTCATCTTCATAGATAAAATCCAGTTCAATGGGCTGGGGATTTAATTCAGTATTTTTTTGCTGAGGAATTTCGATTAAAATTTCATCATTGTAATTTAACTTATAGCTTTTCTTTACTCTATTGTTGTTCACCTTAATATATCCGTTTTCTATAAGATTATCTATATAACTACGTGAATAGAGTTCTTCAAAATTTTTTTCTGACAAAAATTTATCAATTCTCTTCTGTTTTGTTTGTTGATACTGTATCTTCATCCTTCTGCTTTTTCTGTTTTTTTTCTACCTGTAAATTTGCCACACTTATCACCGCACCACATGCCTTTCCTTCATCATTTCTCACTATAGCACTATCTAAAGTGATGTGTCTTTTTAGGTCGGACATGAAAAATTGCATGGTGTCTTGCTTTGTTTTTTTTTCTAACACTGTGGTAACATATTTTTTCAGGTTGTTTTCCAAAACTGGTGGAAGATTTGTGTCTACCAGATTAGATTTTTCTATAATAGAGGGTATAGTATCGGATACTAAATCGTTCATATAAACGATGTTTCCTTTAATATCCAAGATAATAAATCCTTGTTTAGCTAATTTCAAAATTGCATTTATTCGATTGTGATGCTCTACTATCTTAGATTTTTTTAGCTTATCGAATGTATTAATAGCATCCAATGTTTTTTTTATAGAGGTAAGAATTTTAAATATTTCTTTATCCATATTCTCTTTGAAATAATCCATATCAAGTTCCAAATTATAACGTCCTTTTGCTATTTCTTTTAATATGTTGTGAATTTCGGTGAAGGAATTGTTCATAAAAACTGGGACGTAAAAAAAGAGAATTAAAATTAGAATAAATTGCAAGAAAAATGCAATATAAACAGTATTTTTTAGATTCATCAACATGGCTTGGTTATCTTCTATAGTAGAGGCTAAACTAAGAATAACTATTCCTTGAATAATGATGATGATGAAAATGAGAAGTATTATTAATCTAATTTTGCCTGTAAAAGTCTTTTTCATAGTTATTCCTTCCTTTCTGTTTCCTGGATAAGACTATTTATTTTGTTTTTAGGACCTATAAGCACCAGGATATCTCCCTCATTTACCACATCGTTTGCACCGGGCATATCGTTTATTTTATTTTCAACTTTGTTTTCGCCTTCTTCTGTAACAGTTTCCGATTTATATTTTATCGCTACTACATTTACCCCTTTTTCAGTAGGAAGAGCTAATTGTTGCAAAGTTTTTCCTATCCATTCCTCTGGAACCACCATATCTATAATTACATGTCCGCTGGAAAGATCAATATACTCTAAAATATTGCTAGAAATTAAGGAACTAGCCAATTGATTTCCTATCTGTTCTTCCGGGAAAATAACATTTTGTATTCCCAATAATTGCAATATCCGAGCATGTACCTTACTGTCTACTTTGGCATAGATATTACTTATTCCCATTTTTTTTAAAATAACACTGGTTAGAACGCTAACTTCAATATTATTGCCAATCGCCAAAACTACTGCGTCCATATCTTGTATGCCATGTTGACGTAATGCTTTTTCATCTGTACTGTTCAGACGAATAGGAACACTAACCCTACCAGTTATTTCTTCTATCAATCTTTCATCATTATCAATGGCTATTACCTCCGCTCCATTTTCATACAGAGTGGTTGCCACTGTCATGCCAAATTTACCCAATCCTATTACTGCAAAGCGTGCCATAAAAAACTCCTTTTATCCTATACCGATTTTCTCTTCGGTATAATGAAATTCTATTTTTGCTTTTGTTTCCGATATTGCATATATTAAAGTTAAAGGTCCAACCCTTCCCAAATACATTAGAACAATTATTATTATTTTCCCTACTGAAGACAACCAGGAAGTGATTCCCATCGATAAACCAACTGTACCAAAAGCAGAAGTGGCTTCGAATAATATCTGTTCAAACGAAAATGGTTCGAAAATAAATAGCAAATAAACCATAAAGGCTATAGTAGCAGCTGATATCGCTATAAGAACTATAACTTTCTTTATAATGTCTTGCGTTACCTTTCTTTTAAAAACGTTAACATCTTTATAACCTTTTAACATTGCAATTACAGCAATTATAACTACCCAAAAAGTGGTGGTCTTAATACCACCACCGGTAGAGCCCGGTGAAGCTCCGATGAACATAAGTATAATTGTAGAAAAAACGGAGGCTCTGCTAAGCTCACTATTATCTATAGTATTGAATCCCGCTGTACGAGTAGTAACAGATTGGAAAAAAGAGGCAAGCAAACGCTTTTCTAAGGGTAAATTTTCCATTTCAGAATTATACTCACCGATAAAGAAAGCAATAGTACCCAACACAATCAATGTAATTGTAGTGGATAAAACTATTTTTGAATGCAGGGAGAGTCGAGAAAATTTGAAACCTTTTTTCAAATTTCTTCTGATATCGACCATAAAAGGGAACCCGATCCCGCCGAAAATGATGAGGAAAGTAACTACCAGATTGATGTTCAAATTACCTAAATAATTCACAAAACTATCGGGAAATAAGCTAAAACCAGCATTACAAAATGAAGATATGGAATGAAACACAGCATAATATATCGCCTTCTGGGTGGATAAAAAATCGCTTTTAAATGTAAAATAAAGAAAAATAGCTCCTAGTAATTCAAAAATAAAAGTTACAATCACAATGTTTTTGACCAAATACTTCATATCCAATTTATTGCTTTCGCCCATCACATTTTGCATCAAAGACTCACTACGCAGTGAAACCTTTTGTCCCAACATTATTGCAAAAGCACTGGAAACACTCATAATTCCAAGCCCGCCAATCTGGATGAGTAACAAGATAACTAATTGCCCTAAAATCGTGAAATGGGTGCCTGTATCTACTACAATAAGTCCTGTTACACAAGTAGCAGATGTGGAAGTAAAAAGGGCATCTAAAAAAGTAGTTGTCGCTCCGGCAGCAGTTGCCCTAGGCAAAAGCAGCAGCAAAGTTCCACCAAATATCGTAATAAGAAAACTTAATAACACAAAAATTGGAGGATTTTCCGATAACTTATCAAAAAAAGAATCTTCATGTTTTCTTATGGAAAGATATCTAATAATGATAAAGCTTTGTCTTCCCAATAGATATAATTGGAAAATCCTCTCCGAATCCTTTACAAACATCAACACTAAAATAAATACAATATCGGTAATTCTGTTTTTAAACTTTATTTTTCTACATTTCGTTTTTAAACAGTTTAATATGAAGTTAATAACCAATAAAAGTGCAGTAAATTGAGTGTAATACAAAGATAAGCTTGGAGAAAAGAATGCAAATCCAAATAGCAAGTTCAATAAGTTTAACCCTGCTGCTAAGGTTAAAGTTATAAATATAAAGTGTTCAATTTTTAAAATGATCTTCTTCATTGCTTTATTTTTTTTACAATTTCTTTGTGAATAACTTCCAGAGGCCTATCTGCATCAATTGTTATGAATTTACTATTTTTTTTTAAAATTGGAATTATCTTCTTAGTTGTTTTATGAAATTCTTTCATGCGTTTTTCTATTGCTTCTTGCTGGTCATCTTCACGTTGTAATAATTTGCTGCCACAAACATCGCAAATTCCATCTTCTTGAGGTGGATTATAAAGCAGGTTGTAGTCCTTACCACATTTACTACAATGTCTTCTTGCCTCAATTCTGCTTATAGCCTTTTTATCGGAAAGTTGAAGAAATAGAGTAAAATCAATTTTAAAATCTTTTAGTAAATACTTTGCTTGAATTTTATTCCTAGGAAATCCGTCTAATATAAAGCCATTTTTTGCTTTTTTTAACGATGGCTCAATCATTTTAAAAACATATTCGTCTGGTACTAATTCTCCATTTTGTATATATTTTTCAGCTATTTTCCCAACTTCTGTTTTATTTTTGATATTTTCCCGAAATTCCTCACCAACATTAATGTGCGGCCACTTAAATTTTTCGCTAAGCAACTTAGCTTGCGTACCTTTCCCGCTGCCCTGTACTCCTAAAAATATTATTTTCATAAGAATTTTCCCCTACTTAGAAAATATTAAGTAAAAATTGTTCTCCTCTAATATATCGTCAAGCTTTACATTATCTAAAACAGCATTTTTGAAAAATGAAATTCATTTTAAAGCCAAAATATTAAAACCCCATCGTGTCCTTTTCATTTTATTACTTGACTTCAACATGCAAAATAACAATTTTTCTCAAAATATTAAATTAGGAGTTTAATGATGAAATTAAAGCCCCAGCCGCTTGTAAATAAAAGAGATAACACAATAATTGCTTTTTTAATATTTGCTGGTACACTTTTAGTTTATTGGCTTACATTAGCAAGGTCACTTTCCTTTTGGGATTCGGGCGAATATATAACCTGCAGTAGTATTTTAGGTATTCCCCATCCGCCAGGAAATCCTTTTTACATATTATTAGGTCGTTTTGCTACAATTTTAGGATTAGGTATTCCCCATGCCCAAGTTGTGAACTTTTTATCTTCCCTGCTTGCAGCTTTTGCTGTTATGTTTACTTATTTATTCACAGTTAAGCTCATTACTATGTGGCTTAAGAGTTCAAGAGAATCTTATAAAGCATACTTTGGTGGTTTTTTGGCAGCATTTTACACAGCATTTTCTTACACTTACTGGATTAACGCCATAGAAGCTGAAGTATATGCTGGGCTAGCGTTCATTATAAATCTAATAGTATGGCTCACTTTACTGTGGGTAGAAAAATCACGAGATTTTTCCCATCAGAATATTCTTTTGCTTATTGTTTACATTTTTTTCCTAGGTTTTGGAATTCATCAAACTTCCTTACAAATAGCTCCAGCCATTCTTTTTATAGTTATATACCCACTAATTCGCGATAACATCGGTTCCAAAGAATTCTGGAATCGTTTCTTAATTTATATAATTTCCCTAATCGGCATATATCTTGTTTTCAACTATATTGGCCAAGTAATAGAACTTCCCTCCCTTTCCAAATATATGTTTGCAGTTGCCTCTATAGGTTTGATGTACTACCACCTTAACGAAAAGTTTGATAAACGCATTTGGCTTTTAGGAATTTTGTTTATAATAGTTGGACTTAGCTCGCATATCTATTTATTAGTACGCTCAGAATTAAGGCCGTTTATTAACGAAGGGAATCCGCATAATCTGCCTATGTTTATTGAATACGTTCTAAGAAAACAGTATGGAACTACTAGTATGTTTGTGCGCCGTGCTTCTTTTATTTATCAATTAAAAGATCAATTTTTAGAGTATTTTAGTTGGCAATTTTTTAATTCAGAAATGATTTCACAATGGCTAAATTTACCACGCCAATTCATACATTTTATTGGAAATCTAATTGTTACTTTCTTGGGATTTGGTGGAGCATTTTATCATTATAAAAAAAACAAACATTCCTTTGCTTATATGTTTTCGC
>JAXHUB010000224.1:0-9420 GCA_034189845.1 Candidatus Cloacimonadota bacterium
ACAGCACCAAAAACACCGTTTGTTTTCTATGAGAAAGCACCCAGTCTAGTGCTACAAGATATCTCTTCCTAATACCATCGAACATTTGTATAGAGCGCTTTTTTACTTTTATGTTTTTCACTTGGAATATCACCGAAGCCATTGCAGGAACTATAGTGAGTGACACAAAAAGTGAAGCAAAAAGAGAAAAAGCTACTGTAAGAGCTAAGCCGCGTACAAGAATTCCTGTCATTCCTTCCGACAACAACATTGGAAAGAAAACAGCTATAGTAGTGAGGGTAGATGCCGTAATAGCCATTGCAACTTCATTAGCTCCTTCACTAGCAGCAGCTAATTTACTTTTACCCATTTCCAAATGACGGTATATATTTTCTATCACTACTATCGAGTTATCTACCAACATTCCTACACCTAAAGCCAGCCCGCCTAAAGTCATTATGTTCAAACTAAACCTAGCTAAATAGATAGGAACAAAAGTAGCTATCACAGATATTGGAATAGCCAAGGAAATTGCCAAAGTAGGTCTCCAATTTCTAAGAAAAAGGAACATAACAAGAACAGCTAGAATGCCACCTATAATAAGATTGGATACTGTTCCCTGGGTAACTGTTCTGATTGGTTTTCCCATATCAAAAATTTCCAAATATTGTATCTTATTATTACTTGTTGCTTCTAAATTGTGAATAGTCTCTTTTATTCTATCTGCAACCTTTAAAGCATTGGCACCAGATTCTTTTGAAACCATAAGCATGGTTGTGGGTTTTCTATTGGTGCGTAAGTGATAGCGTTTTTCTTTAAAACCATCTTCTACTCTGGCAATATCTCCTATCTTAATCACTGTGCCATCTTGAAAAGTTTTTACCGGCAATTCACATATTTCCGAAATCTCTTCAAATTCGGCAATAGTGCGCAGATAATACTCAGTTTGTCTCTCTTGTATATGCCCTGTAGAGCTGTTTAAATTAGAAGCAGCAAGTATATTAACCACATCGTTTATAGGAATTCTGAAAAATTCCAACCTCTGTTTATCTACTATTATCTGTTTTTCTGGTATTTCACCGCCATAAACCATAACAGAGGCAACGCCCTCCAGATGTTTTAACCTATTAGAAATTTCGTCTTCCAAATATTTTCTTAGCTCATATTGGTCATTTTCGGAAATAACGCCATACATTATAACTGGCATTTGTGAAAGATTATATTTCATCACTAAGGGTCTGGAAACATCCCGAGGCAGATAATCTGCTATCTGGTCGATAGCATCACGAAGATCTTGAGCCGCAAAATCCAGATTGGTTCCCCACTCGAATTCTACTGTTATCAAGGAAACATCTTCCATACTTTCCGATTTCAATGTTTTTATATTCTTCACAGTTGCAATTGCTGTTTCTATTGGTTTTGTTACTGATTCCTCAATATCCTCGGGTGCAGTTCCCTGGTAGCCGGTTATAATAGAAATAACAGGATAATCCATATCGGGTAACATTTCTAAACCCAATTTGGAAAGAGCAATTCCCCCCAATAACAAAATCAAAACAGTTAGCATGAGTATTGTTATACGCTTCTTTACTGAAAAATCTGGAATTTTCATAGTTCCCTCATTTAATTACTTTAACTTTATCGCCATCTAAAAGACCGGTATTGCCTTCCACTATTACCAGTTCGCCATTTCCAATTCCTGAAACAACCTGAATTTCATCTTGATTTTCTATACCAAATTGCACTTTTTTCTCTACTGCTTTACCATTAACGGCTACAAAGACGCGATTTTCATCTATAATGGCTGTTTTGGGTATTATTATTACATTTTTAGCCGTTTGTCTATGCAGGCAAATTCTTGCCATTTGGTTGTTTCGTAGCAATTTTTCACTATTTTCTATCTCAATTTCTATAGGGAAAGTACCACTTAGGTTATTTGCTTCAGGTGCCACATAGCAAACCCTACCTCGGAAGATTTTTTCGGGATAGCTATCTACTCGTACAGAGACTTCTTGCCCTACCTCTACTGTCACCATATCTTTATCGGAAATATTTGTTTTGGCTATAACATTATCTAAATGAACTATTCGTAAAAGATAAGGGAAGCTCATCGTATTGAAGGTCTCACCTTCTTTTACTGCAATATCGCTTATTATACCGCTTATGGGAGTAGAGATATGGGTATTTTGTTTTACCTGTTTATAATTTGCCTCTGCTGCCAGAAAAGCAGCTTTCACATCTTCCATACTCTGTTTATCTACAGCATCAGTATCAGCTAGCTTCTTCATTCTTCTGTATTTATTCTGGAGATTTTCATATTGCGCTTTAGCTTGAATAAGATTACTAGAATCCATTTTTATGAGTAATTGCCCCTTTTCCACTTTTTGCCCCTCAGTTACTAGGATTGCTTCAATTATTACTGGTAAGCTAGTGGTAACCGTTACTTGTTTTTCTGCTTCCAGTTTGCCGGTTAGGAAAATTTCAGAAGAGATATCTCCTCGATAGGCTTCTTTTATTCTTATTTGTCTAGCCCCAAAGGTTTGCTCTTTTTGTTTATCTTCGCCTTGCTGATGGCAGGCTACAATTAAAATTACTATGCTTAGAATTAGTATTATTTTTCTCATTTTCACCTCTTTTTTATTGTATTCCATACAATTTCTGAATATTCTTTTGCGATTTTTTCTAAATCGAGTTTTTCGTTCAAAATATGGTATATCATTGTCCCTTCGTTTAGAGCTTGAATCATTACCGATAAAGTATATAATGATATTTCAGAATTAATCAAGCCTTGCTCTTTCGCATTTTGAAAAATAGAAATCACCTTTTTTAAAGATTCTTTATGAGTTTCTGAATGTAATTTTTTTATTTCTGGAAATTTAGTGATAGCTTCCGTTATTAGAAGCAGAAACTCATGCTCTTTTGTTCCTTTTTGATCAGTAATTTTCACTAGAAAATCCTTAACCCGGTGCATAGTATCAAAATAGGTATACAAAAGTTCTCGAAGATCTTTACAATTCCGATAAATCCCATATTCCCATTCATGAAACTCTTTAAAAATATGTATTATTACTTCCAGATAAAGTTGGCGCTTATTTTTAAAATGATGATAAATAGCACCTTTGGTATAATTTGATTCCTCTACAATATCATTCATAGAAGTTTTTTCATAACCTTTTTGCATAAATTGTCTTAGCGTCGCTTTTAATATTATATCTCTTGCCTCCATATTCAACTCCCCCTTTTAAACCGACCGTTCGGTAGGCAGTTAATTATTAGAAGTTTCCACGTCAAACAAATTTCTGAAATCATTCTGATAAGTTGCTTTTAGATTTCACCAATATATTTACAGTAACAAAGTTATATTAGCTAGTATGAATATGAAAATTCATAGGACAGGAAGAAATTACACAATTAGAGTAAAATGGGCTCCTTTGTCACTGTTTTTTACTATTATTTTACCACCCATATTTTGTTTGATTATCATTTTTGCCATGTACAATCCAATTCCTGTCCCCCTACCTTGCTCTTTGGTTGTAAAATAGGGATCGAAAATCCTATCGATAATGTTCTCGGGAATACCGCCAGCATTATCTCCAATAGTAACTTTACTTCTATCATCAACTTGGTCGACGATGATAGTAAGCCTACCTTTTTCTATTTTGTTTTCTATAATCGCATCTTTCGAGTTATTCAAAATATTTAAAATAGCCTGTGAATATTCATTGGGAAAACCTTTGATGCTACAATCTTTTTTCACGGTAAAATCTATTTTTATATTATGAGCTCGGAAGCTTTTTTCCACAAACTTTAATGTGTTTTTTAATACTTTTTGAACACTAAAGTATCTCCTCTCTTCGTTAGGTTTATAAAAACTTCTAAAATCATCGATAGTTTGTGACATATAACTTATCTGGTGCATAGTTTTTTCAATTGAATCGTGAAGATATTTTTCATCCAGTTCGCCATATTCATATGCATCTTCAATATCTTGAACTATGGCAGCCACGGCACTAAGTGGTTGTCTCCATTGGTGAGCAATATTGCCAATCATTTCTCCCATTGCCGCATTGCGCGATTGCTTTATAAGTAAATGATCCTTCTCTCGCATTTTTTCTATAGCTTCTTCTATTTGATTTTTCAAATTTTCTTTTAATTGGTGTAATTCCTCGTTAGTTCTTTTTAAATTCTCCATTGTTTGAATATGTTTTATAGCAAGAGCAATGCCTCCAGAGACATATGAAAGCAAGTTGATATCATCTCTGTGATAAGTGTTAACATCAGAATAACTTTGTACTGCTATAACACCGATAGTTTCATTTTCAAGAATCAGGGGCACACCCAGCCAAATCTGGGCAGGTGTTCCTAATTCTTCTACAAAACCTTCATGGATAAGTTCATCTATTTTATATTTGGGTGCATATAGAGGTTTTTGAGTTTCAATAACATATTTTGTAAGTGTTTTTCCAGCTGGAAAAACATCACTCCTATCCTTTTTATCTACATAATAAGAGAGAGAAATTGTATCTGTATGTTTATCGTAAAGAGCGATATAAAAATTGGTTGCATCAATAACTTTACCTAAGATCATCCTTATTTTTCTGTATAGTTCTTTTAATTTTTCAGTTTCATTTACTGCAGCTGAGATTTTATAAAGAATTTTCTGCATTCTTTCTGCTCTTTTTTGCTGAGTAATATCGAATATTATTCCCTGCCACAACACTGAGCCATCATTCTGAGGAAATATACTAAAATGAGCTTGTACCCACTTTACATTGTTCTTAGATAAAACAAGCCTGTATTCGCTTTTCAGTTTCTTATCATTCTTTAAAGCTGTTACCGCTTCTCTATCTAATTTTTCAAAATCCTCTGGGGGTATCAATTTGAAATATTCTTCAATATTTTCCTTTACCTTGCCAGCAAGTTTCTCTCCGATAATTTTCTCTAATCCCGGCCCCTGAAATAAGGACTGACGAGTTTCATCGGGAAACCATTTATAAATATTAACCACCCCCGGAACATTCTCTACAAAATGTCGGAATAGCTCTTCACTTTCCTGTAATTTTTCGAGCGCTTCTTTGGAATAAGAAGTAACATGATTATCAGAATCCTTCTCCATTTTTTGTCCTTTACTTTTTATAACTAATTTCCCGCCAAACTTTTCGTTGAACTTGTTTGAATACCAAATAATTGTCAAATATTTCTTGATCACCAGTAAATTTACATGTTTAAAAGAAGCACATAACGCTAAAAATCTAGCAGGTTTTAATCACTGAGCACAAGATCTTAAATAAGTTTACACCCTTACAAAACAATTCGGAAGCAAGCGCCTTGTTCCAGATTTTCAGCACATAATGTGCCCCCCATGTTTTCTTCAATGATCATTTTGGCCATATACAGCCCAATCCCAGTACCTTTATCTTGCTCTTTGGTTGTAAAATAGGGATCAAAAATCCTACCTAAAATATCCTCTGGAATACCGTCAGCATTATCGTATATTGTTACTATACTCTTATCATCGGAAGTAACATCGCAAACAATTTCTACTTTCCCATTTTTTATATTTTGCTCTAAAAATGCATCTTTGGCATTGTTTAGTATATTTAAAATAACCTGAGAATATTCATTGGGAAAACCAAACACCTTGCTATCTTTTTTCACTATTAACTCTATTTTTATATTGTGTGCTTGGAAGCTTTTATCAACAAAATTTATCGTATTTTCCAAAATCTTCTGTATACTGAATAGTTTCCTCTCTTTATTCGGTCTGAAGAAATTACGGAAATCATCGATTGTTCGTGACATATAGCTGATTTGGTCCATAGTTTTTTCAACTGATGTTTGCAGATATTTTTCATCCAGTTCGCCATATTCATATGCATCTTCAATATCTTGAACTATGGCAGCTACGGCACTAAGTGGTTGTCTCCATTGGTGAGCAATATTGCTAATCATTTCTCCCATAGCAGCATTGCGCGATTGCTTGATAAGTAAATGGTCTTTCTTTCGTAGTCCTTTAACAGCAGCATCAACTTGTTTCTGCAAATTTTCCTTTATTTTATGTAGCTCAGCATTTGCTTTTTTAAGTTGCTGTTCTCTTCTTTTTCTATCTTCTATATTGTGCAAAACCGATAGAATTCGTTTTTCGCCGGTTGCAGTTTGAAAGGAGCCAGTGGTGACTTCTACCGCTATTCTTTCTCCTTTTCTTGTAAGAATTTCTGTTTCAAAAGTTTCGCTAAGATCGGAAAAAGAGGATGAATAAATCTTTCGGATCTTTTTCGCCTGAATATCTTTCGGCTGGAATTCATAGCTGTGTTTGGTAATTAATTGTTCGTAGGGATAGTCAAAAAGCTCACAAGCTGCAGCATTAGCAGATAATATCTCCTCTTTCTCATTTTCCAAAATTATGGCATCTCGTATCTCTTGATACAAAATGCGATAGCGCTCTTCACTTTCCTTTATTCTCAATTCATTTTTCTTACTTTTTGTAATATCTTCAGTAAGTATAACAACACTATCCACTTTGTTATTTTTATCAATTATAGAATAAAATCTCTGGGAGATCCACTGAGCATTGGTTTTAGGATTATTTGTTAAATTTATCTCGGGAATATGTAGTTTTCCGCCCTTCTCATAGATTTCTTTAATTTTATCTTTGTATTTTCCCAAATACTCATCGGTATTATCTAAGCAAAGGCTTTGCTTCCTTTTAAATTTATTTTTCAGATCTTTATCGCTTATACCCCAAATACTTTGCCATGCCTTATTTGCCAATAACAAGGTGCCAGTTTTATCTCTAACCGAAATACCTACCGGAGATTGTTCTACCAAAGCATTTAATAGTTTTAAACTTTGGTTTAAAGATTCTTGAGCTTGCTTTCTTTCCGCTATTTCATTTTTTAAGAATGAATTTGTTTTGATAATCTCTTTAGTTCTTCTATGAACTTCACGGGTAAGGCGTTTATTCATTATAAAAAATATAACTAGAATAAAGAGTAAAACTATAAAGGCAGTAACAATATATTCCCAATTATTTGTTAAGAAATTATCTTCGGAAGTTATCGCAGTTCCTAACCATTTGTGTTGCAGCTTTTCATAAAACCCACTTTCCTTAGCACTGGCAATTCCCTTGTTGAAAATGGAAATAAGAACCGAATTGCCCTTCCAGCTACCTAAACAATTATCAGCTATGTAAAGAGGTTCACCTATTTTTTTGAATTTGTTACTCAACCCCTTCTGAAATAAATGATAAAAAATTACCGGTTCATCACCTATTAAGGCATCTGCTTTCTCTTTGTTCATTAAATCAACTGCTTCCGAAAAGTCTTCGGCAAATAAAGCTCGAAAATCCAGACCCTTTTGATATAAAAAGTCCACTGCATAATCACCTTTTTGCAATACAATCCTTTTCTCCTGCAAATGCTGTAGAGTTTGAATATCGGTTCTTTCAATCGGAATAAAAATACTAGCAGAAATTTTACAAATGGGATCAGTGAAATCATATATAATATTACGTTCTTCACTATAGAAAAAATTTGAAATAAAATGTAATTCTCTATTTTTAACTGCTGTTTTGGCTTCTGCCAAGGTAATTTTCTGAAATTGTGTTCTAAAATCATATTGGATAGAGATCCATCTAATGAGGTCAACCGTGAAACCATGAAATTGCATAGTCTCATCCGTAAAATCAAAGGGTGGATAATCGGTATTTGCAATTTTTATTACTGGGTTTTGCTCTAGATATTGAAGTTCTTCATCTTCCAGTGGTATCTGTGCCCAACAGGAAAAGCTTATAAAAATAAATAAAATAAAAAAAACCGATTTCCCCATACTTACTCCATCTTATTGGATTACTATAAGTTTTTTTTAATAAAACGTCAACACATTTTTAATTATAACTAATAAAATTTAACCAATTGCAATATTATCGATTAATATTCACAGCTCTTTCAGGATTATTTCAATAATTAATAAAGGCTGCAGCCTAAATGCTGCAGCCGGCTTTCTATGCGTCTATATCTCTTACTTCAAAAGAATACACTTTTTCACTGCTTCTGTCTTTCCATCTATTTGCAAGCGGTAATAATAGATTCCGCTGCTCACTTGCTTATTTTTATCATCTTTTCCATTCCAAACCACACTATGGTTAGTAGCTTCCAGGTTGCCATTTACAAGTGTTTTCACTTTTTCACCCTTTACATTAAAGATCTCTAAAGAAACCTTTCCTGGTTCAGCCAAAGCGAACTTGATTTGGGTTGTAGGATTGAACGGATTAGGATAATTACCCTTCAGCTCTGTTACTGCCGGAACGGTGGGATTGTCGTTGCTAGAAGTACTATGTTCCACTTCAATCACCACACTCGGCTCTGATTCATAAGTATCGCTGTAAACAGCTGTAACATAGTATTCATACGTTCCATCGGGAACTTCAGAATCAAGGTAAACTGTGTTGGTAGGAGTTCCTACCACCTCGCCATCTCTGTATACATTGTAATGGGTAAGAGCGCGGTTTCGCTCTGGTGCATCCCAAGTACAAAGTATATTAGAAGAAGTAGGTGCCTGTGAAACAGCATTGAAATTAGCTGGTTCAGGTAGAGTTATCTCAACTGTCTCCATATTAGAAGCTCCAGATTCATCTGTTTCGTAAATAGCTGTAACATAATATTCATAAGTGCTGGCATCCAAGCTTGGATCGCTGTATTCTAATACCGAGGGATCGGTTAGCTCAGCTATTTCACTACCATTGCGGTAGATCTTGTAGCCTGTTAAAGCACGAGTGCTTGTAGAATTGATAGAATGTACTTTCATCTCCAAACCAGTATCTGTTTTGCTGTGGTAGTCTACGGGAATATAACTGCTTTGGGTCAAGCTTAAAGTAGCATCTTTACCACTTACTATACCTTCTACACACCAGTTGTAGTCTAATCCACTTCCCAGATTGGGTAAAAGACCCCAAGCTCCACTTAAATACATCCATGCACCTTTTTCTGGTACCATAGGACCATCATCAACTGCTGCTGGATGATCTGCCGTAGCACTAATGCTATAACCTATCCAATACTCATTGCCACTGTCTAATGTTATAGGTGATGATAGCACATGCTCCGTAACCTCTCCTACTACCACATCACTGGTAATATCCTGAGTATATACTTCAACTCCTGCATCTCCATAACTGCCACCTTCCCATACCTTAATGGCAACACTAGAATAATCGGAAGATGCTATTACTATGTTTACTTTTGTTAAATTACCACCATAGAACTCTTCCAATTCGTCTGAAGTAAAGCGGGCAGCACATTCAAAATCCACCGCTGATCCAGTTCCTATAGCATAACCATTATAACCAGTATGATAGGATAAAGTGCCTCCCGTTCCACTGGGCTGTTCCCACGTTAGTTCTACATCATTGTAATTATTTACTGATGCTAATAAATTTTCCGG
>JAXHUB010000225.1:0-4653 GCA_034189845.1 Candidatus Cloacimonadota bacterium
AGGAAATACTATGATAACCGGCAATCACACTTACGAAACAACCATTGCTCATGAGCTTTCACATCATTGGTTTGGTAATTGTCTTACTCCGCTAACTTGGGCAGATGTATGGCTTTCCGAGGGCTTTGCTGTCTATTCAGAAGCAGTTTATATGGAAGCCTGGCAGGGATATGAAGAGATGCTGCAATATGTTGTAAATCATATACAAAACTATTATAAAAACTGGGCTGCATCAAATGGACCTCAAACAATCTATGATCCTGAATACAATTCCTACTTCACTCCCGCTACCTACGAAAAGCCTGCTTCTGTTTTGCATATGCTGCGCCGCTTGCTCGGAGATGAGACATTTTTTTCGATTTTACAAGAGTATTTCCAAACTTATAAAAATTCCAATGTGGTAACTACAGAATTTATTGATATTTGTGAACAGGTGGGTCAACAGGATCTGCAGCAGTTTTTTCAGCAATGGATTTTTGGCAGTGGTCTTCCCTTCTTCGATTACACCTATTTTGTGGGCGAAAATTCCTTAAAAACTTTTATTCAAACAACTTCTAACACTGAAACAGATTTTTATGTTCAAGTTCCTATTCACATAGAGTACGAAGATAATTACGATTCTTTGTTAGTAGAGTCCTCACCGCAAATTACCGAAAGTACTGTAACAGTTTCAACTTCGGAATATACTTCGGTAGAATTTGATCCCAACAGCTGGTTACTAAGTAGAGGTAGCCAATATCATGGTTGGGAAATTGCTGATTGCTATGCTGCCGATAGCGAGGTTTTGCTTACCTGGTCAGAATCTTGGATAGAGATAGATGGTGTTGATGTTTATAGGTCAAATTCACCAGAAGGTAGTTTCGAGAAGATAAATTTGGAACCGATAACCGATAACTTTTTTCTCGATAGCGAGTTGCAAAATGAGGAGACCTATTATTATAAAATACGCGCGGTAAAGAATTCGAATTATTATACAAAATATTCGGAAGTGAGACAAGCTACACCGATGCAATTCAACATGGATCAGGGGATTTTAGTGATTGACGAAACCAAAGATGGCAATGGGAATCCTGGAAATCCGAATGATGCGACTGTAGATGAATTTTATGCTGCTTGCATTGATGGTGAATTCACTGCATATGATTATGCTGAACAGGGCAGACCTCCCCTTGATTTACTTGGGCAATATTCTGCTATAGTGTGGCATGATGATGATCTTTCGGAAAAGAATATTGAGGGAAGCTTGAATGACTTGGGTTGTTATCTATTGGCTGGTGGTAAGCTGTTACTCTCTGGATGGAAAACTGCAAATTATTTTTCTGATACTTTTAATCAAAGTTTTGTCCAGGCTGGCGTAACCCAATTGATATCCGATTGGGATTTGATAGGTGTTTATTCAATAGATTATCCAGAATTGAGCATTGATCCTAATAAGTTAAATCCAGCTTTTCAAGGCAGATTGCCCTATGTAGTAACTTTTCAAACAGCTGATTTTCCAATTTATCATTTTGATGGAATAGAAGGTAGTGAGCACCAAGGGAAAATATGTGCTGTTAAAAACGATAATTGTTTTCTTTTAGGTTTCCCACTTTACTTTTTCCAAGAAGAAGAAGCTGTAACTTTTTTACAACAAGTAAAAGAAGATTGGGGAATTGTAAAAAACACACAAGCAGCTATACCTGACCTAATGAACTTGAAAGCCTATCCCAATCCCTTCAATCCTACCACTACTATTGAATTCAGTTTGGCACAGCAGCAAAAAGTTAGGATCGATATCTATAACATCAAAGGTGAAAAGGTGAAAACACTGATTAATAGTACTTTACCAGCCGATAATCATAAGGTTGTTTGGAAAGGTAAAGATAATAACTCACGCAAAGTTGCCAGTGGTATGTACTTCTACAAAATGCAAACACAAGGTTCTTCTAAAACACGCAAGATTTTGCTAATTAAGTAGTTATCAGATTTTGTGAATAGCTGCTCCTCTTTGTAGAGTGGATTTTTTATGTAAATACAAAAAAGTACTTGACACAATCAGGTAATATAAACAATTTTGTACTCGTTACAAAGATGTAAATGAAGAGGTGTTATGAAAAAATTAAAAGAATTACTGGTTGAGCATAATATATCACCATCCTTGCACCGGATAAAAATATTGGAATATTTAGCTAAGCATCGTATCCATCCTACTGCAGATGATATCTACAGAGGTTTGGTGAAAAACATACCTACTTTATCTAAAACTACTGTTTATAACACGCTAAAAAAGTTTACAAAAAATGGGATATTGATTCCAATAACTGGATTTGATAATGAAATACGCTATGAGTATGACAAAAAACCTCACATTCATTTCCAATGTACAAGATGTGGCAAGATTTACGATATTGAAAGAGATATTGATATATTTAAAAATTACTATATAGAAGGTCACAAAATACAAGAACATCACATTAATTTAAAAGGAATTTGCAAAAATTGTTTGGTTAATGAGGAGAGATAGATGCCAGAATTACCAGAAGTACAAACGATAGTGAATGGGTTGAAAGATAAAATTATTGGGAAGGAGATTATTGGGATAGATGAATTCCGAAATAATACCGTGCACAATAAAACTGGGAGAAAGATCTCCGAATTTGGTAAAATAAAAAATATTAATAGAATTGGGAAATATATCATTATTTCTACAAGCAGCGATATTAAATTAGTAGTACATTTAAGGATGACCGGGAAGTTGATTTTTAAAGAGAATGCAAACATCAATCCTGCTCATTTGCGAGCGCAATTTAATTTTCAGGATGGCTCTGTGCTTTATTTTGACGATACACGTAATTTCGGTTTTGTAAACATCTATAAAAAGACACAGTCAGTAGATTATTTAAGAAAATTGGGACCGGATGCACTTTCCTGTAAATTTTCTGAAGAATATTTAAATAATGTCATTCAAAAAAGAAAAGCTCCCATAAAAAATTTGTTATTAAATCAATCTGTTGTAGCCGGATTGGGTAATATTTATGTTGCAGAAATATTGTATAGAGCTAAATTATCTCCAATGAGAAAATCATATAAATTAAATTTTGAAGAAGTACAAAGAATCGTAGAAATAACCAAGAAAGTTCTTAAAAAAGCGATAAAACATAATGGAACCACTATCTCGGATTATAGAAATATAGATGAGAAAAGCGGTGAGTTCCAAAATTTCCTAAGAATTTACGGCAAGCTAAAATGTAGTTGCGGTGAAGATGTAAACAAAGTAAAACAAGCGGGGCGTACTACCTATTTTTGTCCGCAATGTCAGACATAATTTGGAGGCGAGAAATGAAAGTGACAGAAATAAAAAAAGGAATTTTTTGGGTAGGAGGAATTGACTGGGATTTGAGGAATTTTCATGGTTATATTACCCAAAGAGGTTCTACTTACAATTCTTATTTGATTATTGATGATAAAGTAACTTTAATAGATAATGTGAAACACTATTTAGCAGATGAGCAAATAAAGCGTATTTCAGAGATCATAGATCCCGGGAAAATTGATTATATTATACAAAATCATATTGAGATGGATCATTCCGGATCGCTTCCTACTATAATGAAATATTGTCCAGAAGCTAAGGTTTTTGCTTCACCCAAAGGTGTAGAAGGATTGCCTAAGCACTATGGAGAAAAGTGGGATTTTCAGCT
The DNA here is from genome assembly GCA_034189845.1 of Candidatus Cloacimonadota bacterium. Classification (GTDB taxonomy): domain Bacteria; phylum Cloacimonadota; class Cloacimonadia; order Cloacimonadales; family TCS61; genus JASUTE01. The sequence continues at coordinate 3,681 of JAXHUB010000225.1, forward strand.
TGTGAAAACAGGTGATGAACTGAAGCTTGGCAAAAGAACTCTAAAATTTGTGCAAACTCCTATGGTGCATTGGCCCGATAATATGATATCTTACTGTCCGGAAGAAAAAATTCTTTTTTCCAATGACAGTTTTGGCCAACATCTTGCTTCTTCTCAAAGAATTGATAAAGATTATCCTTTCAATATTTTGATGGAAGAAGCAAAAAAATACTACGCAAATATAGTGTTACCTTATGGGAAACAAGTACAAAAAGCTTTAACAGCAGCCACAGAGTTGGAACTTGATTACATTTGTCCTAGCCATGGTTTGATATGGCATAAATACATTTCCGAAATTATGACTGAATATGAAAAATGGGCTAATAATGAGACACAAAAGAAGAGTTTAATAATCTATGACAGCATGTGGGGTTCTACCGAAAAGTTGGCAAAAGCTATTTACGAGGTGTTTGAAGAACTAAACTATGATGTTTTTATACTGAATTTGAGGAAAAATCACATTTCCGATATTATGACTGAAGCTTTGACTGCAGAATATATATGTGTGGGCTCGCCTACTTTGAACAGCAATATTTTACCAACTGTAGCCTCATTTTTAACTTATTTAAAGGGCCTAGCACCCCAAAGTCGCAAAGGACTAGCCTTTGGTTCCTATGGTTGGGGTGGCCAGAGTATAGGTATCGTAGAGAAGGCTTTGCAAAAATGCGGATTTGAGACTTTGCCTCAAATTAAAGTGCAATATGTTCCGAATGACGAAAAAATAGAAGAGATAAAAAATAAGGTAAGAAAACAATTAAAATAACAGGAGGTAAGATGATTTCCGAAAAAATGCAAGATGCCATTAATGAACAGATCAATCGCGAGTTATATTCAGGTTATCTGTATCTTTCTATGGCAGCTTATTTCGATTCCATGAATCTACCCGGCTTTGCCAGTTTTATGAGAGTTCAGGCAGAGGAAGAAAAATTCCATG
>JAXHUB010000226.1:0-4316 GCA_034189845.1 Candidatus Cloacimonadota bacterium
TGAAAATTTAAAAGACCAATGAAATGCTAAATCGATCGAGAAAGATCTTGCTCACATCAGCACAGCTAGCAAAATTTTGGGAAGCTAGCACCTTCCTACAAAATACTTATTAGCAGGATTTCGACAACATAGTGTGAATAAGCAGACCAACAAGGTAGTAAAAACTTCTAAACTTCCGAAAAAATATGAAATTAGCTATAAAATAACCAGCGGTGATTGATATAAATCTTTTGACAGTTATTTACTCTTTGTTTAGTTCGCCCACAAGAAATTTCAAATACCAGTAAATCTTGGAATTTGAAAAAATCAAATATAAATGAGGTACGAGATGAGATTAAAAGTTTTAATATTGTTCGTCTTAGTTTCCCTATTTTTTTTAAGCTGTAGCAACAGAGAAAAGATTGAAGATATATCCCAATTGGCTGGTAAGGATTTTGCAGTTCCAACGGGCACTATTGCAGATCAGTTAGTACGCTCGAAATTTCCTGCGGCACAATTCAAATATTACAACACTGTATTGGATGCCTGTTTGGCTGTGAAATCTGGCAAGGCAGATGCTTCTGCTTACGATGAGCCTCAACTTAGAAATATAGCTGCCAAACTTTCGGGAGTAAAAGTGTTGCCTGAAATGATTTCTGTTGATGAATACGGCTTTGCTGTAAGTAAGAATAATCCAGAGTTGAAAAATAAGATCGATGCACTTATTGATGAGCTGAAATCTACAGGTAAATATGAAGAGATGATGGCTCGCTGGCTGCCCCAAAAAGGTAATCCGGCACCTATGCCCAAGTTAGAAAACTATAAAGCAGAGGAAGTTCTTAGATTTGGTACTTCTGCTATTACTGAACCGTTTTCTTACATCAGCGGATCACAGGAAATTGTTGGTTTAGATATCGAAATAGCTAAACTGCTGGCCAAAAGATTAAATAAAAAATTGGAAATTATAAATATGGACTTTGGAGCTATGATACCAGCACTGACAGCAGGAAAAGTAGATTTTATCGGAGCATGTATTACTATTTCGGAAGAACGCAAACAAAAAGTTTTATTTTCCAAGCCTTATTACAAAGGTGGAATTGCCGCTCTAGTAAGAGAATAACTCTAAATACAAAATGACAAAATCTGTTTTTTATTACAATTCAAATAATGATTACAACTTATGAAATATGAGATTAAGGCTTCTTCCCTGAAAATTAAGGTTAAGGATGAACAATGCTAAATTCTGTAGTTGTTTTCTCTATTTTTATTAACAAACTATATGCTGAATTCAGCTTGAATTCTAATCAATTATTGTATAATCCACCTATCTTTAGTTTCCTGGGAAATATCAGTGAAGATTTTTATAACAATTTAGTAGCAGAAAACAGATTTATTTTAATATTGAATGGTCTCCGAACCACAATTATTATTTTTATTTTAGCCGTTTTATTAGGAACTATGCTAGGTAGCTTAAGTTGCTGGATGCGACTTCCCAAAAACAAAGTCTTTCAAATACTTTCCAGGATCTATATCTCTATATTGAGTGGTACCCCAGTATTGGTTTTACTAATGATAATTTTCTATGTGGTTTTTGCCTCTATTAATATAGATGCTATCTGGATAGCAGTGATAGGGTTTGGTTTAAATTTCGGTACCTATAGCTCGGAAATTTTCCGAAATGGAAATGGAATTGAAAGTGTACCTGTAGGACAACATGAAGCTAGTATTGCGCTTGGTTTTAGCAAAGTCCAAACTTTTTGGTTTGTAGTTTTGCCACAAACGGTAAAAAGAATTACTACCCGTGTTAAAAGGGGAATAATAACTTTGGTAAAATGACTTTTATAATGGACTACATCGCAGTTCAAGACCTCACTAAAGCTGGGAATATTATTCGCAGCAGTACTTTTGACGCATTTTTCCCATTAATAATGGTAGCAATATTGTATTTTATCATATCTTGGGGATTGATATTCGCCATAGAATTTGTTGAAAAAAGAAAAGCAGAAAGATGATAAGAGTAGAAAATTTAGCTAAAAATTACGGGAAAACGCCAGTTTTAAAAAATATCAACATCAATATTAATCAAGGGGAAGTAATTTCCATAATTGGACCTTCTGGTTCTGGTAAAAGTATTCTACTACGATGTTTGAATTTGCTAGAATTACCTAGCAGTGGGCTCATCATGGTTGATGGTATAGATATTATGAAAAATCTCCAAAAAATCAATAAACTAATACAAAAGATGGGTATGGTATTTCAGTCTTACAATCTTTTTCCTCATCCTACTGTTTTGGAGAATCTAACAATAAGTTCTATAAAACTTTTAAATATTCCCAAAACTGAAGCAGAAAAAAACGCTTTACTGCTATTGCAGTTGGTGGGTTTAGGAAAAAAGATAAACAGCTATGACGATGAGCTATCATCGGGTGAGCAAAAACAGCGTGTGGCAATAGCTCTCTGCCTTTCTATGAACCCCGAGATCATCCTATTCGATGAGCTTGCCAGTGCTTTGGATCCCACCATGATAAGCGAAGTACTGACTGTGATGCGAAATTTGGCCAGAGAAGGTATGACCATATTGGTAGTAACCCACGAGATGGATTTTGCTTGCGATGTTTCCAACCAAGTAATCTACATGGACGAAGGAACTATTTACGAAGAAGGTTCTACCCACCAAATCTTCAATAACCCTCAAAAAAACAAAACCAATCGCTTCATCAACCGCATTCGCAGCTTTCACTACCAAATAGACAGCCCAAATTACGACCTTTATAGTATAAATGCAGGTATAAAAAAATTTTGCCATAAACATGCACTGGGAGATGAGATTGTAAACAAAACTCAGCTTATTACTGAAGAGCTAATAGAATTATATAAATCAAATTATTTAGAAATAAAGGCTGAGTTAACCTTGGCATATTCCGAAAAAAATAGAGAACTTACTTTGAGTTTCCTATACAAAGGAGATAAAAAGAACCTATTGAATTCCCAAGAGATAACAAATGAGATTGCAATTAAGATAGTTAAAAATTATTGTAAGGAAATTTCCTTTTCATATTCAAATAGGCAAAATATATTGGAGTTAGTTTTAAAAAAATGAGTCTACAATTTTGGAGGTTATAATGGATAGAGCTAAAACAGCAAAAATAGCTAAATTTATGCACTATTTCTTTATTTTATTAACCATTTTGGCGATTGTTTTTAGTGTGATTTATGCCCAATGGGAAACTTTGCTTAGCGCTTTTATGACCTTAATATTGTTTCTGATTCCTAATATGTTCTACAAGCGTACTAGATTAATCATTCCACCTATATTTAAAATAATTATCTTGGTTTTCATCTTTGCCTCTATGTATCTGGGTGAAATTCACACCTTTTTCTATAAAATTCGCTGGTGGGATATAATGCTCCATTCCACCTCCGCCATGCTCTTGGGATATATCGGTTTTATTTTGATCTATGCCTTAAACAAAGGGAGAAATATAAAAGTTAAATTAAGCCCACTATTCATAGCCATTTTTTCTTTTTGTTTTGCTGTTGCTATTGGTGTAATTTGGGAAATTTTCGAATTCGGAGTTGACCAGCTTTTGGGTGTTAATATGCAAAAAGCCAGGAATTTAGAAGAAGTATATGGTAGATTTGATACACGATTAGGAGTCATTGATACTATGCGGGATCTAATCGTGAATTCTTTGGGAGCATTATTTATCTCCATAATTGGTTACTTTTATAGTAAAAGAAAATTAAAAAAAGACAGTTCTTTCGCAAAATTGACCAATGAATTTTTCAGGGAAAATCCAGAACTATTCTCGGAAAAGTAACTAATTCAGTTGATTATGAATTTAATTTTATTAATTTCCCAACTACACAGCCGGTTAACAGTTTGAATATATTAATTTGAGCTGGTACATAGTATTTTTTCTTTTTTTTTTCTTATTGCTATAATTCAAATCATGTTTTTTAAAAATTTAAATGTGGTTTAGGATATTTATGATAGCGAATAAACAATACAAATCTTTTTAGACAAAACAGTGCATAATCATATTATAAAATTATCAACGCTGAATAATCATAGTATACAATGCTTCCAATTAAAATCACAAAAAAGGAGCAAGACTTTTGCCTTGCTCCAGTTTTATCTTACTTATATGCAGGGAGAGTTAGTTTATTTTCAATACATCATTAATAGCTTTTTTGAAAGACTCTTTTGGCAGTGCACCCATTGCCATTTGGGGTTGTCCATCTTTGGGTATAAACAAAATAGATGGAATTGAACGTATTTGGAAAGCGGCTGCTAACTCCTGCTGCTCTTCAGTATTAACTTTATAGATATTGAG
>JAXHUB010000227.1:0-2233 GCA_034189845.1 Candidatus Cloacimonadota bacterium
AAATCTAGAAGTTGCTTAGCTGCTGCAGTTGGCGGCAATATATCATTGCGCACTTTATTTTCTATCATAGGAAGCTGTTTTTTTATCATATCATTTTTATAGAAAATATTTTCCAAATACTCTTTTATAAGATCATGCATCCAATTCAACATCTGTTCATGTCTTCTTTTTTGGAAAAAATTATTCTTTGTTGTTTTTTCTTTAAAAGTCTCTATCATTTTCCAAATACTATTAAGACCTTCTTTTTCAATAGCCGAGCATGTTTTCACTTCTGGGTTCCAATCTGGTGTAGGTGATTTTAAATAATGAAGAGCACGTGCAAAATCTTGTTTGGCTACTTCTGCCCGTTTTTTATTATCTCCATCAGCTTTATTTATAAGAATAGCATCGGCTAGCTCTATAACTCCCTTTTTAATTCCTTGCAGTTCATCACCAGCTCCAGCAATTTTTAAAAGCAGGAAAAAATCTACCATAGAACGAACAGTTATCTCGTTTTGCCCCACTCCCACAGTTTCTATAAAAATTATATCGTAGCCAGCAGCTTCACACAGCAAAATAGTTTCCCGTGTTTTTCTGCTAACTCCTCCAAGTGCTCCTCCGGATGGACTGGGACGAATAAAGCAGTTTTCAGCCCGAGCCAAAGTTTCCATACGAGTTTTATCTCCCAATACACTTCCTTTAGTTATACTGCTGCTGGGGTCAACAGCCAACACTGCTAATTTGTGCCCATCTTCCAATAACTTGCTACCTAAAGCATTAATAAATGTACTTTTCCCTGCTCCAGGAACTCCAGTTATACCTACTCTTATAGAATTACCTGTTTGGGGAAGTAGTTTTTTCAGTACTTTTTGCGCTAAATCTATGTGTTTGGAAGAATTGCTTTCTACCAAAGTAATTCCCCGAGCTAAAATCACTCTATCTCTGGCTAAAATTCCTTTAACATAATCTTCTACTTTCAATTTTTTTCTGCGTACAGTTTCCCCTTTTTGTCTCAGTTCGTCGCTCATTCCATCGTGCTTGCTATCCACACCTTTTATTACACGTGTGGTAAATTCTTGGCCACCTTTTTCGGGAACCCATTCCGGACGATTCTTATCTTTCATTAGCAACCTCATTTTTTATTAAAAAAGTATTTTTATTATTAGATGTCAAATAGAAAAATGATATTTAATTTAGCAAGTATCGGCATTAAAAAAAATAGGCGAAACATTTTTGTCGTGCCTATTATTTGAATTTGAAATTTTATTCTAAATCTAGTTTTCTATTCAATTCTTTTAAGATCTTCTTGGCTGCTACAGGTAATACTGTTCCTGGGCCAAAGATCAAGGCAGCTCCATTTTCATAGAGAAAATCATAATCCTGAGCAGGAATAACCCCACCTACAACCACCATAATATCTTCTCTGCCGAGTTTTTCCAATTCCTTTACCAACTGTGGTAGTAATGTTTTATGTCCTGCTGCTAAAGAGCTCATACCTATAACATGTACATCATTTTCGACAGCTTCTTTTGCTGCTTCTTCTGGAGTTTGGAAAAGAGGTCCAATATCAACATCAAATCCCATATCGGCATAAGCTGTTGCTACTACTTTTGCACCTCTGTCATGGCCATCCTGCCCCATCTTTGCTATCATAATGCGTGGACGACGTCCTTCCTTTTCGGCAAACTCATCTGCCATCCTTCTCACGGTTTCTATTTGTTCTTTCTCGGCATATTCTCCGCTATAAACTCCATTTATTGAACGGATAACTGCTTTATGGCGTCCAAATTCTTTTTCCATAGCTTCCGAAATCTCTCCTAAGGTTGCCCTGGCTCGTGCTGCGTATATAGCTAGTTCCAGCAAATTACCTTTACCAGTTTTTGCTGCTTTAGTAATCGCATCCAAAGTTTCCTTTACTTTCTTTTCATCTCTTTCTGCTTTCAACTTTTTTAATCTATTTAGCTGTGCTTTTCTCACAGCTGTGTTATCTACTTCCAATATTTCTAATGGTTCTTCTTTGTCCAGCCTATATTTATTTATTCCCACAATAATTTCGCGGTTGGAATCTATTTGAGCTTGTCGTCTTGCTGCTGCTTCTTCTATGCGCATCTTAGGGATACCAGTTTCGATTGCTTTAGCCATACCACCCAGGTCTTCAATTTCCTGAATATGCTCTCTTCCGCGCTTCATCAATTCTGTTGTTAATGCTTCTACATAATAAGAACCGCCCCAAGGGTCTATTACTCTGCAAATA
>JAXHUB010000228.1:0-4448 GCA_034189845.1 Candidatus Cloacimonadota bacterium
TTTCGTTTACAGCCCAAGAAGGCGAGATAGTAGTTCTTTTGGGTGTGAATGGAGCAGGGAAGACCACAACTATGCGCATGCTTTCTACTGTTTTACAACCCGATAGCGGTAGTGCTACTATTATGGGATACAATATTAAAGAACAGCCGCAAAAAGTTAGAGCAAATTTAGGGTTTCTATCTGGCGATACTGGCTTATATGGCCGGTTAACTGCCAGGGAAACTTTATCATATTTTGGCAAACTATACGATGTTAACGAAGAACGAATTGAAGATAGAATAGATGAGCTTTCTGATATTTTGGATATGAAAGCTTTTTTGGATAAAAAAGTTGATCAGCTTTCTACCGGGATGAAACAGAAGGTCTCTATTGCCCGCTCTATTATTCATGATCCACCGGTGATGATCTTCGATGAACCTACTGTGGGTTTAGATATTTTAACCGCAAAAAATATAGTTTCTTTTATCCATCGTTGTCGACAGCAAAATAAATGTGTACTTTTTTCTACTCACATAATGCGCGAAGCAGAACGCATATCCGATAAAATTGTAATGATACACGAGGGTAAAGTGTTGGCAAAGGGAACCTGGGAAGAATTTAGACAGCAAACTGGCCTCCACGATTTGGATGATATTTTCGTGAAATTTGTAGATATGCAGAAACAGCAGGAGGAAAAAAGTGAACTATAGAAAAATAATTACAATTTATAAAAAAGAACTTTTAGATTTACTACGAGATAGAAGAACCGTTGTCTCCTCTATAGTTATTCCTATCATACTATATCCGCTAATAATGATCGGATTTTCTGGTCTAATGAGTCGTCAGGAAATGAAGATGGAACAAAAGGAACTCACTATTTATGTGCAAGACAACATTCAAGATGAGAAATCGGAAAAAGTTTTTACCAAATTTAAAGAAATAGAAAACTTGCAGATAATGCAACCGGTAGAAAATTCCCAATTGCAAACATATATGGATTTGCTGCGTGAAGATAGTATTCAGGCAGTAGTAACTTTAAACGATAGCATCAACAGCGCTGGCTATGAAGTTATGCAGCTAAATATTCACTATAACAAAGCGGAAGAAAATAGTTCGGAAGTTTACCGTAGATTGAGTAATGTTTTACCAGAAATTGAGAAAGAGTTGGTAGCTTCCAGATTAAAAAAGTTGCAGGTAGATACCCAGATTTTGGATGCTGTGGAAACCAAAACAGAAAATGTAGCACCACCTACCAAAATGTTTGGTTTTGTATTAGGAAGAATTTTGCCCTATCTGCTTATACTTATCACAATTAGCAGTGGTGCAGTAGTGGCTTCCGATTTGGTTGCTGGTGAAAAAGAACGTGGCACACTGGAAACGATTTTAGTAAGTGCTGCCGATAGAATGGATATTGTGGTAGGAAAATATCTAACAATTATAACTATTTCGATAGTTTCTGTTCTGCTGAATTTGTTTAGTATGTTCATTTCAGTGCGCCATATACTTTTCCAGGTTACTACAGAAACTGCTGCAATATCGTTTCAAATTGGGCATTTCTTGATTATTTTGGTGTTAATGATTCCCTTGGTTACCTTGTTTTCCGCTATTTTGCTGTCACTTTCCACATATTCTCGGAATATAAAAGAAGCACAGAGCTACCAAATGCCTATCTTGTTTACAGCTATCATCCTTTCGATGATAAGCCTTATGCCTGGTTTTAACTTAAATTACGGTTTTGCGATAATTCCTATTGTGAATTTTGCCCTGCTTTTTAAAGAGATTCTTACCGACAGCTTTCATTGGGGATATTTTTTCACTGTTATAGGTTCTACTTTGGTTTTAGATGTTATAGCTGTGAAACTGTCGTTGAAACTATTCAACAACGAAAATGTTTTGTTCCGCACAGCTTCGGAGGAATCTTATAAATTTTGGGGAAAGAGTAAAAGAGAAAATATTTTCACACCCCGGGTAGCTATAATAGTATATTTTGCAGTTTTTTTGGCTCTTATTTATATAGGTGGGAAATGGCAATTGCAAGAGTTTGTATCGGGAATGTTTAGAACCCAGTTGCTTCTAATACTTCTACCGGTTTTGGTAATTTTACGCATTTCCAAACAGAATATAAAAGAATCGCTGAGGCTAAAAGCCACAAAACCTCTAAATTACTTAATGGTGGTGGTGGGGTTTATTCCCATTTTAATCGTTGTTATTGCTATTACACAGATCATAAATTATATTTATCCAATACCAGAATCTTATTTAAAAAATCTGAGCGAAATCATAAGTATGAAAAACAGTTCACTTTTGCTTAATCTTGCCATTATTGCATTATTACCAGCAATTTGCGAGGAAGTTCTATTCCGTGGTTATTTTTTAAATGTATTTTCCAAAAAAGGTTTTTGGAAAGGCATAGCAATAGTTGCGCTAATGTTCGGAGCGTTTCATATGTCACCCTATCGTATTATACCAACGGGTCTTTTAGGAGCTTGGTTAGGCTATCTTGCACTTAAAGGCAAAAGCTTGTATCTTCCTATATTGGCGCATTTTTTAAATAATGCAATTGTGGTGCTAATTGACAGATTTGGCGAGCAAGTTCCATTTTTAAAAAGTTTAGGAAACGAGAATATCCCACTTTGGTGGGCTTTACCAGCAATATTGATTTTATATTTCATTTTTAAATTTATGGAAAATTATAATTCACAGGATGTAAAACTAGGGGAGGTAGTATAAAATGTGCGGAATAGTTGGATATATAGGAAAAAGGAATGCAACTCCGATAATAGTGGAAGGTTTGAAACGCTTGGAATATCGTGGTTATGATAGTGCCGGAATTGCAATATTGAAAGATGAAAAGTTAAAGATATTTAAAGCAGCTGGTAAAATAACAGACCTGGAACGTTCTCTACCTACTCCCAAAGAATCTTTTTCCCAAATTGGAATTGGACATACTCGCTGGGCTACTCACGGGAAACCTAATAAAATAAATGCTCATCCGCATATTGGCCAGTTAGGCAAAATTGCTTTAGTTCATAATGGGATAATAGAAAATTATAAACAGCTACGTAGCAGATTGGAAGAGGAAGGATATTCCTTTAAAACGGAAACAGATACGGAAGTTTTAGCACATTTGCTGGAATATTTCATTGAAAAAGAAAAAGATTTTAATGTTGGAGTACAAAAGGGGTTAAAACTGGTAGAAGGCACTTTTGGCATAGCATTACTACATACCGATTTTCCAGAAAATATCGTTGCAGCTCGCAAAGGGAGTCCGCTAATTTTGGGAATAGGAGAAAACGAGTTTTTTATTACCTCTGATGTTGCTGCTATCATTATTCATACCAAGAAAGTCATATATATTAAAGACGGAGAAGTAGTAAAATTGAACCATGAGAAATTTGAAATAACTACTTTAGATAATAAATTTGTGGAAGCCAAAATCTCAGAAGTGGATTGGGATGTTTCCTCTATTGAAAAAGGTGAATATGAACATTTTATGTTAAAAGAGATCTACGAACAGGTTACCTCTGTGGAAAATGCCTTTCGGGGACGACTTATTAATAAACTTTCTACTGCCAGGCTAGGTGGATTGAACATGTCAGGAAATGAGCTACGAAAAGTTAAGAAGATCCAAATAATTGGTTGTGGAACTTCTTGGCATGCAGGTCTTATAGGCAAAAATATGATAGAGTCTTTGGCACGTATCCCAGTAGAAGTTGAGTATGCCAGCGAATATCGTTATCGTAATCCGATTATTCCAGAAGACACACTAGTGTTTGTAATTAGCCAATCTGGTGAAACAGCAGATACTTTGGCAGCTTTGCGAGAGGCACAAGCCAGGGGAGCCAAAGTGCTTGGTTTAACCAATGTGGTAGGAAGCACTATAGCTCGGGAATCGGATGGTGGTGTTTACATACACGCTGGAGCCGAAATCGGGGTGGCTTCTACCAAAGCTTTCACTTCTCAGGTTACGGTTCTCTCTCTTTTAGCTCTTATTTTGGGTAGAATGAAGCATCTCTCACCGCAGTACGGCATTATTTTTTTAAAAGAGATAAATCGTATTCCAGAAAAAATAAAAAGAGTTTTGCAGCTAAGCAAGCAGATTCTGGAGATTGCCAAAGATATAAAAGATTCCAAAAATGCTTTGTATTTGGGGCGTGGAATTCACTATCCAGTAGCTTTGGAAGGTGCTCTGAAATTAAAAGAAATTTCCTATATACATGCCGAAGGTTACCCAGCTGCGGAGATGAAACACGGGCCAATAGCACTGATCGACGAAAATATGCCGGTTGTTGCTATAGCACTTAAAGATGCTATTTATGAAAAAATAATTTCCAATTTGCAGGAAGTGAAGGCACGTAATGGACACATCATAGCAGTTGCTACCGAAGGTGATGAAGAAATAAAAGAGCTAGCAGAACATGTTATTCATATACCAGAAACACTAGATGTTTTCCAGCCGCTTCTTTCAG
>JAXHUB010000229.1:0-2761 GCA_034189845.1 Candidatus Cloacimonadota bacterium
GCCTATTCTTACAAATTATCTTATAGAAGCAGATGAGACAGAAAACAAGTTGAAATTTACAGCTACTGATTTAGAAATAACAGTAATAGTCGAATTTGAAGCCAATATAGCAAGTGGTGGAAAGGTAGCTATCTCAGCACGTAATTTCAATGAGATCATAAATATGTTACCAGATGCCATGGTTCATTTGGTACAAGAAGAAGAACTTTTAAAAATTAAGTGTGAACAATCTAGCTTTAACTTACTTTGTGCAGAGACAAGCCAGTTTCCACTTATCCCAGAAAAAGATCTTAGCAACACCATAAAAATGGATGCCAAGATGTTCAAAAAGATGATAGACAATACACATTTTGCTGTATCGACTGAGATCAATCGCCCCATCTTTACCGGTATCTATTGGAAAATTGCTGCAGATAACCAAATGATGGTTGCTACAGATGGCAAAAAGATAGCTGAATTTAAACTTTTGAAAAATTCAAATATTTCAGAAAAAGTCGAACAAATTATTCCAACCAAAGGACTTCTTTTCTTAGATAAGGTAATTACACAGCAAATTCCCGAGATTTCGGTACTACTGGAAAACAACCGTGTGATGTTTGCCTACGGGAATTATACAATATTTAGTCACATTATTGAAGGCAGATTTCCAGACTATACAAAAGCTATTCCCACCAATAATAACAATGTACTCATAATAAAGAAAAATATCTTAAAAGAAGCTGTAAAAAGAGTGTCTTTACTAGCTTCCGAAGAAACTTTTAAGGTTAAATTCAGCGTTAACGACGAGCAACTAACAATAAATTCTACAAAACGAGAGGAAGGTGAAGCAACCGAAGTGATATCCGATTTTAAATATTCTGGGGATCCTTTGGATATTGCCTTTAACTATCGTTATCTCATTTCTATTCTTAATGTTGTAGAAACTGATGAGGTAGAGATGAGGATGGGAAAATCGAACGAGCCGGTACTGTTTTTCAATACCGAGAAAGACAAAAAATATCAGGCTAAATTCCTGCTAATGCCTCTGCGGTTATCGTAATTGGAAATCTTAAGTTTAAAGCTTGAAAATTACAGAAATTATCTAGATTTTGAAATTAGTTTTCCTACTGAGGGAGCTATAATTTATGGAAGCAACGGAATAGGCAAAACCAATATTTTGGAAGCAATTGCTTACAATGCTTTTGGGAAATCGGCTCAGAATTCCAATGATACTGAGCTAATAAATTTCTCAAAAGCATTTTTTCGTATTGAAGCACAAATAACCATGAAGAATCGCAAACACTTTTTTGAAACAGCTGTAGATAAAAACAGAAAAATAATTAAGATAGACAGAGCAACTATAGATAGAATTAGCGAGTTATACCGTTATTTTAAAGTTGTATATTTAGCTCCTGAAGATATTCAAATAGTTGCAGGCTCACCAGCTAAACGAAGAAATTTTCTCGATCAAGCAATATCTCAGCATTCCTACAGCTATATAGAATTGCTTCGAAATTACAATCGTATTTTAAAACAGCGCAATGCACTTTTTAAAGAAGAGATAACGCTTTCCGAAAAACACAGCTGGGACAGACAATTCGCTCAATATGCTGCTCAGATAATAGAAGCCCGGTTAGATTATTTACACTATTTTGAAGAAAATCTTAACTCGTTATATTCCTATATTGGGAAAGATGAAAATCTTAACTTGGAATATAAATATTCTTTTGATTTGAAAAAAGAAGGTAGTATTTGGCAAAATTTTACTAATTATTTGGAAGATATCTACGATCAAGAAATCTATTATCAACGTAGTTTATGCGGTCCACATCTGGATGATATCGATTTTCGAATAAATAAACATTCTGCTCGAAAATATGCCTCACAGGGGCAAAAACGCTCGTTAGCAGTTGCTATTCGTTTAGCCCAAGCACAGCTTATCAATAGTAAGGATGATAAACCAGTGCTTATTTTCGATGACGTGTTGGCAGATTTAGATAAAAATCGTTCCCAGCGTATTTTTGAGTTACTAAAAGAGCAGTATCAAATTTTTATAGCTACTCCAAATCGAGAGCATTATCAGAATTTTCCTCTCCCGATTATAGATTTGGAGGAAATTAAGTGAAAATTACCAAAAATATTTTCGGCTGGGTAATGTATGATTTTGCTAATTCATCTTTCACTACTATCATCGTTACAGTTATTTATAGCAAATATTTTGTCCAACAGGTAGTGAACCAAGGCGAAGTAGGAACCGCATTATGGGGTAGAGCTATAAGTATCTCAATGCTAATGGTAGCAATTTCTGCTCCTATTTTCGGTGCGATTGCCGATTATTCACGAGCCAAAAAGAAATTTTTGTTTTTCAATACCTATTTAACAATTATTTTCACAGCTCTCCTTTTCTTTGTACGCGAAGGCGATATTTTAAAAGGAATGATTTTTTTTATAATAGCCAATTTTGGCTTCAATAGCGCTAATGTTTTCTATAATGGATTACTACCGGATGTAGTAACGAGGAATCACATGGGAAAAGTTTCTGGTTGGGGATGGAGCTTAGGATATGGCGGTGGTCTTTTGGCTTTGGTGCTAATGCTACCTTTGGTACACAACAATTGGACGGTTTATACTTTTCCTTCTGTTGCACTTTTTTTCTCTGTTTTTTCCCTGTTTACTTTCATATTATTAAAAGAAGTAAAAAAGCCTTCTAAAAGAACAAATTATTTTAAAACTGCTATAAGACGTATTTACAGTTCAGCTAAAAATGTTGGAAAATTTAAAG
>JAXHUB010000023.1:0-3267 GCA_034189845.1 Candidatus Cloacimonadota bacterium
GTTCGAATATCAGCTTTTATGCCTTCTTGTTGCAGTTGGTTTTTCAGAGCAATACCGGCACCTCCTAACTTTATTTTTTCATGACCGTACTCATCACTTATTTTGTACGTCATTTTGCCACCTTTAGGTTTAGCACCTTCTGCTATCACTATATTAGCAAAGCCACTTTCACCAGTTGTGCGTTTATTTATAACTCGAGTTACTTTTTTTATCTCGTAGGGAATTTCTGGTATCAAACATACTTCTGCCCCGCCTGCAATCGCAGCGTGTAAGGCAATCCATCCTGCTTCACGACCCATTACTTCCAATATCATTACTCTATGATGGCTAAAAGCAGTTGTAACCAGTTTGTCTACAGCATCTGTGGCTATTTCTACAGCTGTTTGGAAACCAAAAGTGTAATCTGTAGCAGAAAGATCGTTATCGATAGTTTTTGGCACTCCAATTATGTTACAACCTTTTTCGTACAATCTTTGTGATATTTTTTGTGAACCATCTCCACCCACATTTATAACGGCTTCTATTCCCAGTTCACGCATTCTTATAAGAAGCTCATCAGAACGGTCCTCTGCTTTCATACTTCCGTCTTTTTTCTACAGTGGCCAAGCAAATGGACCACCTTTGTTGGTAGTTCCTAAAATTGTGCCCCCGCGTACATGAATACCAGCTATTTTTTCGTTTGTAAGTTCTACTATATTTATTGGATCTGATAATATTCCATTAAAGGCGTTTATACTTCCAACAATTTCCCAATCGGAAGTCTGCTGTGCTCGTTTTACCACTGCCCGAATAACTGCATTTAACCCCGGACAATCACCTCCACCTGTTACTATTAAACATCGTTTTCTCATAACTCTCCAAACACTCTATTTTTTATAAAAAAAATAATCACTGCTTTGCTGTCAAAGAAAATTTTGCCAAGCTAGATATGTACTAACTTTATTTCATTAGATAATTCCACTCTATTGCAACAACTTTACGTTTTGTTTTTTGCTAATAAGCTCATTCCTAATATGGTAAACTATTCCAAAAAACTTGACTATTTTTAACTTTTTGTATTTTTTAAATTAAAAATAGGGATAAGGAAAATGAAAAAGTATATATTTTTTAGTGTGTTGATTTTATTTTTTTTTCAGCTATTCCCCCTCAATTTTTCAGATAATATTTATACTGAGCTCTATTCCTATCATGGTTCTCAGTATTTTCCTAATCAGGAAAAAGAATATAACTATTTGCAGGAAACCCAGTTTACCATAGGTAACCGTTTTCCCCTTACAACCGATTTAGTACTTAATTTACGAATTGGATATCGGCATAACTACTTTGAAGAGAATATTTTCTTGGATTCATTATCTATAGTTCGAAATTGGTATAACTCCTCTTTTGGTTTTAAAATTTACGATAAAAAGATCGGTAAATATAGTTATATCCAGAATATAGATGTAAATAATTGTTATTTCAACAAAGGAATTTTGGAAAATTATCGTTTTTCCGGTTTCAACCTACATTATGATTTTTTAGGTTTTTTATGGGAAACTGAATTGGGAGGCAATCAACTGAATCGTATATTAGCCAGTACAAAATTTATTTTTGAACATCACCCTATTTTGTTTAATATAGGTTTATTCCATAGCGGTCGAAGCAATTACAATAATCAGAAAGAGATTACATTTAGCAGTGAAGGTAAATTCCTATTAAATCGTTCACAGATTTATCTTACCACCAGTTATCATAGCTTTCTATCATCCGAAAGATTCAAAAATACACAGCTGTGGCAAATTTATGTGGAAGGAGTATTCCCAGTCTATAAAAATATTCTACTCGGAAATGCTTATTTTTACAAATGGCACTGCAAAGATAATTGGGAAAAATCTTACATTTTTTTTAATGAATTTCCAATACAGCAATTCACGCATAATTTTTTATTTAATTACAAAGAGACAAATTTCTATATCAACAGAAAATATACCAGTATTTTAAATTTCGAGGTAGCTTCTAAATGGGATGTAGGATTAAATTTTTCATATTTTTACCCATCTGTAGGTATAGATTACTATGAATTTGGGTTGCAAACTACTTGGAATTATCATGAAAATTAGATTTTTGCCATTATTGTTCTTACTATTTTTTACAGCATGCGAAAATATAACGCAACCCGTATTAACCCAACCTATTATTGTTTTTACATTCGATGACCAACATATAAGTATTTACGAAAATGCTTTACCTATTTTACAAAAATACGGATTTACAGCAACAAATTTTGTTAATACCAATAGTTTAGGAAAACCTGACAGACTAACTTGGCAGCATTTGGAATATTTGGAAAAAGATTTGGGCTGGGAAACAGGAGGTCATACATTAAATCATGTAAATCTACCAGAATGTGATGAAACTACAGCAGTATACGAAATAAGCCAAGATAAGCAAAACCTTTTAGAACATGGTTTAGAAGCTGTTTCTTTTGCTCTTCCTAGTGGACATGCCACTCCGCAACAATTTCGATTAATTTCTGAATACTACAAAAATATTAGAACAAGCTTGGATATTCAGCATAAAAAAATAAACCGTAAATTTTTAGGATACTTTGCCTATCAATCTACTTATAATGCCCAAAATGCTATTGGAAGAATTATTCGTGGATTGGAAAATAACGAGATTCTCATTATTCTTGGTTTCCACCAAGTTTCCAATGACCTAGAGTCTCATCCGTCTGTGTGTTCACCGGAAGCTTTCGAAGAAATCGTAGAATTTGTAAAGAAAAACAATTTGCCTGTAAAAACTTTGAAAAATGCTATAGGTGAAATTTGTAGATAAAAAAACTCCGCCTAAAACAATTAGGCGGAGCAGTTATGAATAAATTTATTTTACAATTACTTTTTCGATCACAGCTTCATCATCTGGCAAAGGTTTATCATTTTCATCAGTTTCCAAATTCTCTATCTTGTGAACTACATCCATGCCATTAATTACTTTCCCAAAAACAGTATGACGACCATTAAGCCATGGTGCTCCATCTCTTTTAGTTACTATAAAAAATTGTGAACCATTTGTATTAGGACCTGAATTTGCCATACAAATAGTACCATAATCTACTGTTTTTTCTAAGTCAACAGAAACAAGTGGCTCCTCTAATCCTGTCATCTCCTGAATTTCTTCTACAGTCTTCCCTATTAAAGGTTCACCAGTTTGTTCTTGGATAATAGTTTGAACCAATTTCATTACAGCAGGATCGGGCTCTTGGTTTTGCTGCATATAAGGAATCAG
>JAXHUB010000230.1:0-2871 GCA_034189845.1 Candidatus Cloacimonadota bacterium
GGTTGCTGCAGTTAGTGATTTCACTCCTTTAAATTTTTCTCAACAAAAAATAAAAAAAACGGGAAATGAGCTTGAACTGAAACTAAAAAGAACGCCCGATATTTTAAAAATTCTTGGGGAGCAAAAGCAACCAGAGCAAAAATTGATAGGCTTTGCAGCTGAATCGGAAAATTTACAGCAAAATGGGCAGAAAAAATTACAACAAAAAAAGCTAGATTATATCGTGATTAATGATTTGCAAGTAAGTGGAAAAGATGAAACCGAGGTTGTAGTGATGAACAAAACTGGTTCCCAAAAACTGACAGGTGATAAATTTAGAGTAGCTCATAGAATTTTGGATATTATTTATGGAAAATAGAACATTGATAATAACTGGAGCTAATGGAAATGTGGGTTCTTATTTAGCTTCCAAATTTATAGAGCGAGAACGAAATCTAATATTAATTGTACATAAAAATAGAGAACGGATAGAGAAATTGTTAACAGAGAATCCTGGAAAAGTAAAAGTATTAACAGCTGATATAAGCAAATTGGATAGTGTCAAGGATAAGTTTAACGAAGTTGTAAAGCAAACCGGCTGGCGGCCTACAGAATTAATTCACACTAGCACTGCCCGAAGCCATGATTTCCATCCTTTAGTTAAAACAGATGAAAAACTTTGGCAGCGTATTCTATTGATTAATGTAATGGGGACGTACAATATTTTAAAAACGATTTTACCATATTTTAAAAAAAGCAAATATGGCAAAATAGTGTTATTTGGTTCCAATGTTTCCCGCATAGGTCTTCCCCGAGGAACAGCTTATTCAGCTTCCAAGGCAGCTATTTCCAATCTATGTCGCTCAGTAGCAGTGGAAGAAGCTGCCAATAAAATTATCATTAATACAATTTCTCCAGGGCCAATAAAGATAGATGATAGCCACTTTTCAGAAAGTTATCGTAAATTTCGTGAAGAATATTACCAGGAAAAATTAAAAGAAATTCCATTAAAAAGATGTGCCAGTTTCGAAGATATTTTTGGGTTATGTCGCTTTCTTATTTCTAAAGACAATAGCTATATAACCGGCGAAGAATTTTTTGTTACAGGTGGAAAATTATGAGAAAACTTTTATTCATATTAATACTGCTAATAGGATTTTGTTTAAATGCATATGAAATAGGTGAAAAACTAGAATTTGAAGTAAAATACGGTCTAATTCCTGCAGGACATGCCAGTCTTATAGTAAAAGATACTACTTATTTTCAGAAACCAGCTATCCAAGTAACCTCTCTGGCTAAAACTAATAAGTTCTTCGATAATATCTATAGGGTTAGAGATACAATAATGTCGGTTTTTGCGCAAAACTCCGAACATTCTTACAAATTTTGGAAGCAGTTGCAAGAAGGGTCGTATAGGCAGAATCGCATTCATCTATATTATCCACAGTTGAATTATACGAACTATATGAAATATAACTACAAAAAAAGAGAGTTCAATAATTCAAAAATAACAATTCCAGATAACACCCACGACATTCTGAGCGCTTTTTATTGGTTTAGAAAGCAAGATATTGCTGTAGGTGATACATTGGGAATAAATGTAGCTGTGGATGGACGCAGTTATAGAGCACTTGTACTTGTGCATAATTTGGAAACAATAACGACCGAATTTGGTGATGTTGAATGTTTTAAAATAGAACCTAAATTAGAAAGTGAAGCTATCTTCAAGCAGACAGGTAATATTTATATCTGGATAACAAATGATGAATATAAAGTTCCTATGTTATTGGAAAGCAAGATAATTTTTGGTCACTTCAGAGCTTTTTTAAAAGATGGTGAAAAAATACCTTACAAAAAAAAGTAGCTATTTTTATCATCTTCCGTCTGAATTAATAGCACAATATCCTAAAGATAGGCGTGATGAATCGTTACTGTTATGTTTGGAAAGAGACAGTAGCAAAATAGAGCATACTAGGTTCAATAAAATAGTCAAGTTTTTCCAAAAAGGCGATGTGTTGGTACTGAATAAAACCAAAGTAATTCCTGCCCGATTACATGGTTGTAAACCTACCGGCGCTAAGGTTGAAGTTTTTTTGTTGAATCAAAAAAGTATAAACAGCTGGGAATGTTTGGTAAAACCTGGGCGTAAGTTGAAAGTAGGGGCAGAAGTTAAATTTGCAGAAGATTTTACTGGAAAAATTATTGATTATACCAAAGAAGGTGCGCGCATTGTTAAATTCAATTGGCAAGGTAAATTTTGGGATAATTTAGAAAAATATGGGGAAATGCCTTTACCTCCTTATATAAAACGTGAAGCTGAGGATAGCGATAAACAGTCATATCAAACGGTTTATGCTCAGAAGAGAGGTTCGGTGGCAGCTCCAACCGCTGGGTTGCACTTTACACAGCAAATATTAGACGAACTACAAACTAAGGGTGTAGAAATTGTGGAAGTTATCCTCGATGTTGGTTTAGGGACATTCCGTCCGGTAAAATCAGATGATATCCAACATCATAAAATGCACAGCGAACACTGCCAGATTAGTGAAGAAACAGCAAAACGAATTAACATAGCAAAAGATGAAGGACGGCGCATAATAGCTGTAGGAACGACCAGTACTCGTACCTTAGAAAGTTTTGCTCAAAATGGCAGAGTTCGTGCTGGCTCGCATTGGACTGATATTTTTATCTATCCCGGAAAAAAAATACAAATTATTGATGCCCTGCTCACTAATTTCCATATGCCACAATCTACTTTGCTAATGTTAGTAGCGGCATTTGCTGGTTACGAAAATATAATGACAGCTTATAAAATAGCTGTAGAAAAAAAATATCGATTTTTTAGTTATGGCGACGCTATGTTGATTATTTAGGAGAGTTGTGCAAAATCTT
>JAXHUB010000231.1:0-2006 GCA_034189845.1 Candidatus Cloacimonadota bacterium
TCTCCTAATTCATTTATGAAAAAAGCTTCTACCTCATTATCTTCTACTGTTATCTCATTTTCCTTGGCATACAGTAGAAGAAGGTTTCTTTCTATTAAGTCATCCAGAGCTTTTTGTTGAATTTGCTCCAAGTTCATTTCGGAATTGGCATATTTTTGCATCTCGGCAAATAGCTCTTCAGAATCAATAATTCTATCTTCAATTTTGGCTACCACATTCCCAAGGATGTTTCCTGCTAAAGTTAGTGCTATAATTATTGCCAAAATTTTTCTCATAATATTTTCCTTTTCGCTTCTTTTGTGGACAAGAATTTATAAAGTCACCGCAAATGGCAAGCTGATTTTTTTCTTGTCATAATTCATTTTTTTTCATTTCTGTCCTATTGAAAATTATAAGGAGTTCTGCTATGAAAAAGGTTATGTTTATAATTACTTTGATTTTGGCAAGTTCAATATTTGCATTTGAACCACATTTTATGAAGGATCCAGAAATATCTCCATCTGGTGAATGGGTATGTTTTTCCTATTTTTCCGATCTGTGGAGAGTACCATTTAACGGAGGCATCGCTGAAAGATTGACCTCTGTGGAGGGAAACGATTGGAATGCTCAATATTCTCCTAACGGAAAGAAAATTGTTTTTAATACAAACAGAAATGGATGGAACGAAATATTTATTATGCCAGCTGAAGGGGGAAAAGCTGAATTGGTTTCTAGTGAACCGTTTATAATATTAGATTGGTTTCCCGATAGCAAAAATCTTTTAGTTAGTGGAAATGAACCAGGTTTTAAAAACGTATTTTATAAATTGAATTTAAATGGGAATTATGAACAGATAACTCTTTGGGGAGCTGCTTATGCCAAACTAAATAATAAGGGGGATAGAATTGTCTTCAATAAACGTGGAATTCCTTATAGAGAGACTTACACTGGAAGTTTCAATGGCGATATTTGGTTCTATGATATAAAAAATGATAACTTTCAACGTTTAACAAATACAGCTCACTCAGAAATGTATCCCGTATTTTCGAGCACAACAAATAATATTTATTATTCCGAAACGGTAGATAAAAGTTTTCAGATTTTCAAAACTATTGATTTTACTAAAACCCAGCAGGTTACAACAGCCAAAGAACTAGGAAATTGGTCTGCAAGGAAACTTGAGATAGCAAAAAATAACGACAGAATAGTCTTTGAATTGTTCGATGAGATTTGGAAATATGACCCTCAAAAAAATAGTGTAAAAAAACTGGAGATACAAATCAATGAAGATGCAATTGCACCGAATTTAGTTCGTGAAGATGTGGCTAACAAAGTTAATGCTTTTGCAGTTTCTTCCGATGGCGATTTCATAGTTTTTTCTTATAAATACGATCTTTTTGCCGTTCCTGCTCAAGATGGAGAGGTAAAGCAATTGACAAAGGACCAAGCTGGAGTTGAAGATATTATAATAGTGGACAAAAACATATATTTTACAAGTTTCGATGGAGGAGAAAAAAAATTATACCGTACAAATCTCGAGCAACCTTTTGAAAAAGAGATGATTAAATGGACAAAAGATATATTAATAGACCAAGTTGTACTGAGTAATGACCATCTAATTGTATATTATTCAAATTATCTTCGTTCTGGCATGTTAGCTATAGCAGATAGCAATGGTAAATTATTAACTAAAATAGAAGATATTTTCATCGACAACGGTATGGAAAGTGCATCTGTAAGTCCCGACGGGAAATATTTGTCGTATTTGGAACTAAAACCAGGTATATGGACTCGTCACCTGCACATTAAAAATTTAAAAGATGACTCGGATAAAGTTGTTTACAGTTCCGAATCTTACATGTCCGATTTCTTTTGGGGAAAAGATGGACAAAGCGCATTTATAACCAAAAATAGCGATATCTTTCGTATTGATCTAAAACCCAAGGACGATTTTTATAATGAAGAAGACCAATGGCAAAAAATTCTAAGTGAAACAAAAGAAGAAAAAAAAGAAAAAACGGAAGGAA
>JAXHUB010000232.1:0-2970 GCA_034189845.1 Candidatus Cloacimonadota bacterium
GCATCAAGATATCTTGAGATTTTTCAGCATTCTGCCGTAAGAGCTGCTGATACAGTTCAATAGCATTTGTCAACTTGTTTGTTTCTTCCCATATCACCGCTTCCAAATAGGAAAGATCAGTTTTTAATTTTGGTTTTGCTAGCGCTTTATACTTGGAAACAAGTTCTTGAGCTTGCTGATAATTACTCATTTGGTAATACGCTTTACCCACATAATATCCATACTGTGGTTGTAGTTTACTATTTTTAAAATATTTTAAGTTACCTTGATATTCAGCAATTATATCTGCATATTTTTTTAATTTTAGTTGTGTATAGGTGAAATCTGCTATATATTCTGGCATTTTAGCCGACATGTTAAATTTTTCAATTAAAGCTTTAAGCTCATGCAGAGCTAGGTTATAATTCTCTTGCTGTAAGTATAGTTTTACTAATTTATAGCGTAATTCTTCTTCGTAAAATCTAGGAATATTTTGTTTTAATGCTTCAGATAAGCTTTCTATGGCTGCATCTTTACCTTCTTCTTGTTCCAAAATTACGATTCGCAAACCCAAAGCCTGCCATCGGGCATTGCTATTTGGATAATTTTCTTCAATAAGTGAAAGCGTGTTTTTTGCTTCTTTCTGCATATTATTTGCTAAATATGCTTTCGCTCGCCAAAAAAGAAAATCGGAAACCTTTTTTGTCTCGGGATAGTTTTTCTCATACTCTTTCGATTTAAGAATAAGCTGATTATATTTCCCTATAAAATAATAACATTGCAGATTTTTTACCAAACTGTTTTTGGTATGAGAAGATAATGGAAACTCGTGTATTAATCGTTCATAATTCTGTAAAGCTTTCTCATATTTTTGCTGTTCATATTGGCTACTTGCCAGATTATAGAGCACCTCATCTCTTTTTTTATAAGAAGGATATGCTTCAATAAATCTATTAAAAATTGTTTCAGCTTGTGAATATTGCTCTAATTGTATAAAACTATCTCCTATAAAAAAAAGTGCAGTCTGCGCTTCATCGGAAGTTGGTTTCGTATCGATTATTTTTCGAAACTCTGATATTGCTTCTTCATAAAGTTCATCTTCATATAACTCTTTGGCAAAATTCAGATCGGCAGCCAAAGAAACTGACACAAGCATAAATATATATAAGACTAGCTTTTTCATAATTTCCTCCGTTACCTATAGTTTAATTTAGGCTGTAGATGTCAACCTAAAGCCAATAAAGTAAACAGATAAAATAAGTTTCGCTTGACTAAATAAAACTGAAAATCAGATATAAATAAGGTGGGAAAATGTCTAGATTATTATCATTAATATTCAAAAAGCCTTTTTCGATTTTTAAATTGGTATATTATTACTGGTTGTTTTTGTATTATGCAATTACCAATAAAAAGACAGTTGTTTATAATCTGCACCACGACTACTTTTTTGACATTTTTTACCCTATAGGAAAAGAATTGGAAAAAGATAAACGCATTAAGCTTTACTATTCATATCGCTACCAAAATCATAAACTAAAGCAATATTTATTAAAAAAATGTGCGCCAAAACAGATAATCTCCAATTTATATTCGCCTTTTATCCCTTTTAATCTCTTTATTTGTGCAGAAATAACGGGACCAGATTTTCCATTAAAAAATATGAAAACTAAAGCAATAGAAATATATCATGGAACTGGTATATATAATCTTTACGAGAATAAGGATATTTTGAACAGATTCGATATCCATTTTGCAATAGGACCGCAATATCTTCCTTTTATTAAAGAGGCTTATAAAGATATAAAAAAGAAACCCAAAGTTTACAAAATAGGATATCCTAAATTAGACTCTTTACTAAATTCTCGCAAGCAATCTGCCGTATTAAAAAACCATTATGGTTTAAATAATGGGAAAAATACTGTGCTATATGCACCACATTGGAATGAATTCAGTAGTTTGCATGTATTTGGAATAGATCTATTGAAAAAATTAGCTAAATTTGAGGTAAATATACTTGTAAAACCACATAATTATATATTTATTAAGTATTCATCATACGAATGGAAAGAAAAATTTAAAGCCCTATCCACCGAATATGAAAATTTGAAATTCGTAGAACAACCCAATACTCAGAAGCTTTACCCCTTAGCCGATGTTATGATTACAGACACGGGTACTACTAATGGTTTGGAGTTTTCATTAATGCAAAAACCTCTTTTCATATACTGTCAAAACCAGTGGTTCCAGAAATATAAAAATGCTCAGGTAGAAAAAGATATCTGCAATACAGCGATCTGCTTTAGTACTTTAAATGAAATCACAACCATTATCCAAAAGTTTTTAGATAATGATGTTCAGTTAAAACTTCATATTGAAAAACAAAAGAAGCAGCAAACCAAATTGATAAATAAATATCTATATAATTATGGAAAAGCAACCAGCGCAGCTTTAATAGCAATAAAAAGAGAATTGAATTTACTTTCGCAAAAGGATAACTAATGCTTAGATTATTAAAATTAATTCTTCAGAATCCTCTATCTATTTTTAAATTGATCTACTATTGGATTCATATAATTTCACTTAAATTAAAAGGTGAAAAAACCATTGTATATAACTTGCATTACAGCTATTTTTACGACATTTTCAAAGATATTTACCTTCAGCTATCTACTAAATATTATGTTTATTTTTCCTATAATACCAAAAATGAAGAACTGAAAAAATATCTGCTGTCTCAACCAGAAGTGACTTATAAAAAACTCATTCCTAACACAATCTCACCTTTTATCCCTTTTAATCTCTTTATTTGTGCTGAAATTACAGGCCCTGATTTTCCAATAAAAATCCTAAATACAAAAAAAATACAGATGTACCATGGCATGGGAACATACAACCTTCTTAGCCATATTCATGTTTTAAAACGTTTTGATATTCATTTTGCAATGGGAAAACAACATAATGAATTTTTTAACAGATTTTTATGTAACGATA
>JAXHUB010000233.1:0-11405 GCA_034189845.1 Candidatus Cloacimonadota bacterium
GGTACAGCAACCACACTTGCAGCAATTTCACAAAAAATAAATAATTATGAAACAGCTAATCTACATAAACAAGAAGTAAATTTAGAAGAGATTAATAATATATTTAACAATATAAAAAACAGCAGCAAAAAAGACTTGCAAAAACTAATGCCTTTTGAACCAGAAAGAGCAGAAATTATTCTTAGTGGCACTATGGTAATAAAAGAAATCATTGCTTATTTTGAAGCGAATAAAATATTAGTAAGCGATAAGGGGCTACAATATGGAATTTTAAATTTGCCCCATAAAAAGTTGAAAGAATATTTGGGTAAAAAATGAGTAGATTTGAATATGAAAAAGTGGGTGGATTTACGTATAAAGAAGTGGAGTTTTCCCAGAATAGTTTCAATGTAATTGCCGGACCGTGTACTATAGAAAATTATATGGAACTGAAGTCGATAGCTTTGCGGTTGCACGACATGGGAATTAAGATTTTCCGTGGTGGTGCTTATAAAATGCGAACCTCACCCTACAGTTTTCAGGGTCTAGGGAAAAAAGGCTTGGAATATATTAAACAGGTGAGTACAGAAACTGGTATGATTTCTGTTTCAGAGATAGTTTCCAAAGAATATCTTCCACTGATGAAGGAATATGTAGATATTCTACAAGTTGGTACACGTAATATGCATAACTACAGACTGCTTTCTGCTTTGGGAAAAGTAAAAAATCCAATTTTGTTGAAACGTGGTATGAGCAGTACGATAGAGGAATGGCTACTGGCTGCTGAACATATAATTCGTGCTGGAAATTCAAGGATTATTTTATGCGAACGCGGAATTAGGACTTTCGAAAATTTTACGCGTAACACTCTGGATTTATCTGCTGTTTGCGCAGTGAAACTTCTAAGCAAATTACCAATAATAGTCGATCCTTCGCATAGCTCCGGTAAAAGAGAGATGATAAAATCATTAAGCTGGGCAGCAGCAGCAGCAGGTGCCAATGGCCTTATGATTGAAACTCATTTTTGTCCCGATGAAACTGTCTGCGATAGCCGCCAGACCATAACATTAGATGCCTTACAAGAGATTTTGCATCCGTTAGAAAAATTGTGTTCTGTTTGGAAGTAATTTAAACTAGCTCTTTGGCAATTTGACAAGCTACGTGCACATTATTTTTCACCAAAGCTATATTTGCTTGTAATGATTGCCCTTGGCTAATTGTAACTATCTTTTTTAATAGGAAAGGTGTAACTGCCTGGCCTGTGATGTTTTGTTTTTTAGCTATTTTCAAAGCGGAAGTTATTATCTTTTCCATTTTGAAAAATGGTATCTCTTCTGTAGTTGGAATAGGATTAGCAATCAGCATACCATTTCTTAAGCCTAGCCGTTGTTCCAATTTATAAATTTCTGCTATTTGGGCAGCAGAATCTATTTTTTCCACTTTATAGGGAGAATTGCTGGAATAAAAGGCTGGGAAAGAAGTAGTTTTATAACCCAGTACTGGTACTCGCAAAGTTTCCAACATTTCAAGAGTTTTGGGGATGTCTAAAATTGCTTTTACACCGGCAGAGACAACTATAACAGGAGAAGAGGTAAATTCATGCAGGTCAGCCGAAATATCAAAACTATTTTCCGCTCCCCTATGCACTCCACCGATGCCGCCTGTAGCAAAAATTTTTATGTTGACCAATTGCGCACAAAACATAGTGGCTGCCACAGTTGTTGCACCAATTATACCTTGTGCTAAAACTTTTCCTATCTCACGTCTGCTTACTTTCTTTACCTGGCCAGCTGTAGCCAGTTTTTTTAGTTCAGACTGGTTTAAACCAATCTTGATTTTACCATCCATAAGGCATATTGTAGCAGGTACTACACCTTCCTCTTCAGCAATTGCCTCCAAGGTTTGTGCAACCTGTAAATTTTCTGGATAGGGCATACCATGCGCTATTATGGTAGATTCCAATGCTATAATCGGTTTACTTGTTTGAAAGGCCAACTTTACTTTATCACTTAGTTCAATTATTTTATTCATTTGGATACTCCAAAATTTCTACTTTAAGTTTTTTTACTCCAGCAGCTGTAAGACCAATTTTCTTGGCTGCAGCATAAGAGATATCCAAATCTCGACCAGGAATAAAAGGTCCGCGGTCGTTTACACGCACCACCACAGATTTTTTTGTATCCTCATTAGTAACTCGTAGTTTAGTATTAAAAGGAAGTTCTTTATGGGCGCAAGTGTATTTATTCATATCAAAAATTTCGCCATTAGAAGTGGGGCGACCATGGAACTTTTCCCCGTAGTAGGAAGTTACAAAATAGAGCACTTTACCTTCTTGAAAGTTCTGAACTTTATTTGACATATTCTTATTAACTTGGGTACTATAACTTCGAGTATAACCTTTATATTTTTTGGTTTTAGTTTTATATTTAGCTGTTGAACTGCAACCAGTTAATAGCAACATCATTAAAATATAAACAGCAAACTTATGCATTATAACCTCCAGTAAAAACAAAAGTGAAAATTTATTTCTTTGTGTCTATAGTTTTTTTGCTAGAGTAAAATGGTAAATCACTAGTTCTCTAGTACAGTAAGGATAAACCAAAAATGCTATTTTCTATGGTCAGTATTACTGGACTCGACGTTTACAAATGTATGGTTAGTTTTTAATATTGACAGAAACCAGCAGGAAAACAAAATACTAAAAAGCAAAAAATGAGAGGGAATATGCAAGATTTAATTATAGATTATTTTATGGAGTTGGTAAAAATAGACAGTGAATCGAAGCAGGAAAAGCAAATAGCTATGAAATTGCAGAAAGATTTGGAAGAGATGGGCGCCAGAGTTGAATTTGATGAAGCACATCATAAAACAGGTGGAGAAATTGGCAACTTATATGCTTATTTTGATGGTGATATACAAAAAAGTCCAATATTGTTCTGTTCCCATATGGATACAGTTGTACCTGGGGTTGGAGTGGAACCACAACTGAAAGATGATCGTATTACCAGTGGAGGCAATACGATTTTGGGATCAGATGATAAATCTGGAATAGCAGAAGCGATAATTGCAATAAAAGAGTTGCAAAAAAGCAACGAAAAATTGCCGCCGATCGAACTTTTATTTACTATTTCGGAAGAGATAGGTCTTTTAGGTTCTCGTTATGCAGATTATTCCAAATTAAATGCTGAATTTGGTTATGTGCTAGATCACTATTATGTAGGGGAAGTAACTATCAAAGCGCCTTCCGAAAAAAATATCAGAATTACCGTTCACGGTAAAGAAGCTCATGCTGGTATGGCCCCCGAGCAAGGGTTAAGCGCTATTCGTATGGCTGCTGAAGCGATTCTAGCTGCTCCACAGGGTAGAATAGATCAAGAAACTACTTGCAATATTGGAGTTATTTCTGGGGGAGTGGCTACAAACATAGTTCCAAATAAAGTTGAAGTTCAAGCAGAAGTAAGAAGCCATAACCAGCAAAAAATGGAAAAAACAACCCAGGATATCGTAAATAGCTTTAAAAAAATAGTGAAAAAAAATAGAATTGGTAATTTTGAACCTACTGTGAATTTTAAAATAGGTCAACGATATCGCGCTTTTCAAATTTCCCAAGATGAGCCTATAGTTAAACTAGCACAAAGAGTAAACAAGAAGTTGGGAATAGATGTAAAACCCTCTGTAGGTGGCGGTGGCAGCGATGCTAATAACTTCAATGAGCATGGAATTAAAGCTGCTATTGCTGGAACAGGAATGAGAAATGTTCACTCTACAGATGAATATATTCTAATCGAAGATTTGGTAAAAGGTAAAGAATGGGTGAAAGAAATTATCAAAGAATACGCAAAGGAGTAACTTATGTTGAAAATTGCTTTAATAGGTTTTGGCCGGATGGGGCAATTATTGGAAAAAATGGCTCCGCAAAATAACTGTGAAGTAATAGCCAAAATTGATCCCCAGTTAGGTAATGAAATAAGTGCAAAAAAATTATATGATGCTGAAGTATGTTTAGAATTTTCCACACCCAAAGCAGCTTATGTTAATCTTAAAAAGCTAATTAAATTAAAAAAAAATATTATAGTAGGAACCACTGGCTGGCAAGATCATTTTCCCGAATTGGAAAAAATGGTTCAACAAAATAAAATTGGTTTGGTTTTTGGCTCCAATTTTTCGGTGGGGATGAATATGTTCTTCCAAATAAACCAAGCGATAGCTAAGCTTATGAACAATTTGGAAAACTACGATGTGCTGGGCTACGAGATGCATCATAATCGCAAACAAGATAGTCCTTCAGGCACAGCGATAAAATTGGGTAATATCTTACTGGAAAATATTGATAGAAAGAAAAAGTTGCAACTAGATAGATTGCAAAGAAAGATAGAGCCAGGAGAACTACATTTTAGCAGCATGCGCGGTGGAGATATTCCCGGTACACATAGTATTATTTACGATTCGGTGGCAGATTCTATCGAGTTAAAACATTGTGCTCGCAACAGAGAGGGATTTGCTTTGGGAGCTTTAAAAGCTGCCAAATGGATAAAAAACAAACAAGGCTGTTATGATTTTAGCGACATTTTTCTGCAGGTTTTGGATAAAAAATGAAATTTCTGAAAATGCACGCTCAGGGCAATGATTATATTTACTTTGATTATTTGGAAGATCCAATTCCAAAGCTTGATTTTGCCGATTTAGCTCGTGATATTTGCCGACCTCATTTTGGAGTAGGCAGTGATGGCATAGTTTTACTTTTGCCAGATTCTCAGTACGATGTAAACATGCGTATGTTCAATGCCGATGGTTCTCGAAGTTACATTTGCGGAACGGCTCTAAGATGTATAACCGCAATTTTATACAAGAAAACTGGGAGAGAAAATTTTACGATAAGTACAAATAAACAAGTAATAGAAGTAAAGGTTCTGGAAACAGAACCTAAGCTGGTTACCCAAATAAATTTGGGTATTCCTAAATTAGCAAGCGGCAAAAAATTGCAAATCGAGAGATTCTCAGCTTATCCTGTTGATGTGGGAAATTTGCATTTTCCGGTATTTGTTAATAAATTTACGAAAGATATGCCCAAAAAATTAGGTGCTAAAATGGAATATAACAATTTTTTCCCGCAAGGAATTAATGTGGAATTTGCGCGCATTATTTCTGAAACAGAAATAGAGATAGAAATTTGGGAGAGGGGTAGTGGAGCAACTTTGGCCTGCGGTAGTGGAGCTTGTGCTACTGTTTTTTCTGGGATAAAACAGGGGTTTTTGCAAAATCAGGTAATGGTAAAGGTTCCCGGAGGAGAGCTATGTGTTTCCTACAAAAATAATAATATACTTTTAAGTGGAGAGGTCGATTTTGTCTTCCGAGGTGAATTAATTTGATGAAAAAAAGTTTACTTTTTTTATTGATTATAATTTTTTGTAACATAGCTGAAGCAAATTGGTTTGGTAAGGATAAAGTCATGCATCTAACAGCTAGTTCTGCCTTTACTTACTGGAGTTATGGTATTAATAAAAATGTGCTTCAGAAAAATTCTGATGAAAGTGCCGTATGGGCAGCGGCTTTTAGTTTGAATATTGGTTTATTCAAAGAATATAGTGATAAATATTTTAAAAAAACAAAGTGGAGCTGGCAAGATTTGGTTTATGATATTGCTGGTGTCGGAATTACTTTTGTGTTGATAAATAATGTTGATTTTCTGGAGAAAAAATGAATGAAGAACAAGATATAAAAACAGAAAAAAAAGTCGGTAATTTTTTAAAGGAAAAAAGAGAAAAACTTGGCTATACACTTTCCGAAGTTTCGGAAAAGACCTGTGTGAAACAGAAATTTCTGGAAGCTGTAGAAGCCAATGATTGGGAAGTAATGGGTGGGGTAGGCTATACTAAAGCGCTCCTTTCTACTTATGCTCGTGCTCTGAAACTTGAACCGCAAGAGATAATTGAATTGTTTGAAAAAGAAGTTAATAAACCTGAAAAAAATGCGCCTCGTTTTACCAAATACAAAGATATAAAACCCAAAAAAATGCTTATCCCCTTAAATTTTTTCTCCATTCTTATTCTTATAATTCTTATCATCGTTCTATCGGTTGTTACTGTTCGTTTGTATAAGGAAGGTAAATTAGGCTCACCTTTTAGCTCTTCGGAAACTCCTACAGAAAAGAAGATAGAGCCAAAGATACAAGAAAAAAATGGTGAAGACAAAACGTTTTCCGACACTACAGATTATATTGACGAATTAGAATTCCAGGGTGCAGAAAACCCCTTAAATTATCAAGAATAAGTGAAAAAAGTAGAATTTGAGCACTTATTGGCTGCTGTAGAAAAACCAGCCAGATATATAGATGCAGAGATAAACAAATTCGGGAAAATTCCTAAACCACAAAAGGTAAATTTTTGCCTCGCTTTTCCAGATACATACGAAGTGGGTTTTTCTCATTTGGGTATAAAAATACTGTATTCTATATTAAATAAACAAGAAGATACAGTTTGCGATAGAACTTATGCGCCTTGGCCCGATTTTGGCAAATTACTTAATAAAGAGGGTTTGTCTCTTTTTGGCTGGGAAAGCAATATCGCTTTATACGATTTTGATGTTATTGGTTTTACCTTGCAAAGTGAGTTAACTTACACAAATCTTCTTTACATTTTAGATTTGGCACAAATACCTTTAGTTCGGAAGAAAAGGACGCAAGAACATCCGATTATCATTGCGGGTGGTCCTTGTGCTTCTAATCCTAAACCTCTCTCACAATTTGTCGATCTTTTCCTTATAGGAGAAGGAGAAGAGGCAATTCTGGAAATAAAAGATGTTGTAAAGCGGAACAAAAACAAAACTAAACATATTTTATTGGAAGAAGCAGCACAAATAGATGGCTGCTATGTTCCAGATTATACAAAAAAAACAGTAAGAGCAAGAAAATTTATGGGTTTTAGTGAATCTCATGATTTACATAAACCTCAGTTAGTTCCTTGGATGCAGCCGGTACACAATAGATATGTGGCAGAAATAATGCGGGGTTGTAGCCGCGGATGTCGGTTTTGCCACGCAGGAATGTTCTATCGTCCGGTGCGAGAACGCCAGCCACAAAATATCATAGAAGACCTTCTGCAAGAAGTTAAAGAATTTGGTTGGGAAGAGGTAGCGCTTACTTCACTTTCCTCAAGCGATTATACTTGTATAAAACCGCTGTTGCAGGAACTATTCAATAGATTAGATACTAGGAAAACCAGGCTATCCTTACCATCTCTGCGGGTGGATAGTTTGGATGATAAAATTACTGATCTTATGAATGAATTACGCCAAACTGGTTTCACCATTGCACCGGAAGCTGGCAGCCAGCGTCTTAGAGATATTATTAATAAGAATATTAGTGAAACAGAAATATTGGAGGTAGTAGAAATAGCAAAGCGCAATGGTTGGCGGCTAGTGAAATTGTATTTTATGATAGGTCTGCCTTATGAAAAATGGGAAGATATAGAAGCAATAGTAGATTTGGTGGAAAAGATTATTCAAAAATCTCAAAAAAGAATAAAGTTAAATATTACCATATCCCCATTTGTTCCCAAAGTTTTTACACCATTCCAGTGGGCTGCAATGGCATCTAAAGAGGAGTTATTGCAGAAGGCGATTTTTTTGAAGAGAAGTTTAAAACGCTACAAATTTGTAAACTTGCGTTATCATGAAATAGATTCCTCTATTTTAGAGGTTGTTCTAGGAAGAGGTGGTACCGAAGTAGGAGATCTTTTAGAAAAGGCTTATAGGAATGGAGCTCTTTTTGATGGCTGGAACGAGTGGTTTGATAATAATAAGTGGCTGAAAGCTTTTGAGCAATGTGATATGGAGATAAATTCATACCTTTCCCAAATAAATACTTCGCTACCATTGCCTTGGGAAGATGTAGATTTAGGAATTAGCAAAGATTTTCTGATCTCCGAATGGAAAAATGCAAAAGTAGAAACAATTACCCCAGATTGCAGAGTGAGTGAATGCACTGAGTGTGGTATTTGCTCAAACCGAGTGTTTCCTGTATATAAAAAAAAGTTCGAAGCCTCCCAAAGTAAAAAAACACATGCAAAAATTCACAATGGGGAAGATCATTATTATAGAATATTTTACAGCAAATTAGGAAAACTTCGCTTTGTAGCGCATCTGGATATGTTGCGCAGTTTCCAAAAAATATTAAAAAAATCTGACTTACCTTTGCGCTATAGCCAGGGTTACAACCCTCATCCTCTTCTTAGCTTAGGACCACCTTTGCCGGTAGGGGTGGAATCTGAAAGTGAATATTTCGATTTTTCTTTACAAAAGTCTATTTCACTAGATAAGATAAAAAATAAGATAGCTTTTCCTTCCCAACTAGAATTTAAAGATGTAATACGTTTGCTTTCCAAAAAAGAGCGGTCTATGGATTACTTTCAGTTAGAATTAGTAGAAGTTTCCAATCTTCCTACTGCAGACTGGAAGCAAAGGGTAAAAAAGTTTAATAATTCACCTTCTTGGCCTTTTCAAAGAGAAAGAAAGGGTAAGATACAGCATAAAGATTTGAAAAATTTGGTAATTGAATTGAAATTGGAAGATAACAAATTGAATATTTTGAAAAAGGTTAGTGGTGCTTCAATCTTTAATGTATTGGAATCTATTTTTAAAATAAAAAGGAATGATACAAATCGATTAAGAATAGTTCGACTAAAACTTTTGCATAGTAGTGATTAATTATTGCATCTGATCGTATTTGTATTTAAAGTCTTTTATCCCTTCGTAAATAGCCCAAGCTAATTGTTCCTGGTAGCTGCTTTTTTTTAGTTTTTCCTCTTCTTGTTTGTTAGTCATAAAACCCAATTCCAATAAAACTGATGGCATAAATGCACCCCGCAACACATAAAAATTTGCCTGTTTAACTCCTCGGTTGCGACAATTGCTAGTCTTTATTAGATTTGCTTGCAATTTCATGGCCAAATTGTAACTTTCTTCCAAATGTTCACTTTGTGCCATATCTGCCAAGATGAAAGAGAGATCATCGTAATGCTCTACAGCTTTTTGGCCACCTTCGTATTTGTAGACCACTGCATTTTCCAATGCCTCTACCGCTCTAGCCTCATCTGTTTTGGCCGTAGAAAGATAAAATACCTCAACTCCACTTACCTTACTATTGCGATGAGCATTACAATGAATAGAGATGAAAAGATCGGCTTGATTATCATTAGCATACTGAGTCCGTTTTTGTAAAGAAATGAATTCATCATGATCTCGAGTAAGTAATACTTCAACATCAAGATTTTTCTTAATTATTTTTTCCAGTTTTTTGGCTATTTGTAGAACAATATCTTTTTCAAATGTTTTAGAATACCCTATAGCTCCCGGATCTTTACCACCATGGCCTGGATCTATCACTATGCGTTTTATCGAATTATCTTCTGGAGCAGCAGCTATCAGTTTGTCATTAGAGATGATAATTTTATCGGGGAAAATTAAAGGAAGTATATGGGTCAAAAAACTGGTAGGAACTAGCAATTTTCTATCGCATAAAACAACAGGTTTACCCAAATTATATATTTCGGATTGGTGTTTTAGATAGGAGCTTTCCATTAGGAAAATTATCTGTTGATTATAGATGTTTAAATTCAGGCGACTATCTAATAAATCTGTCCCAATTCTGGAATGGAAAGCTTTGTTTAATTCAAAAATATTGAAATATTCCTGATTTTCATATTGGGTAGTTTTTATTATTTCTGGTGTAATTTGAGAATCATATTCCACCACGATATCTGCTTGCAAAAGAAACGAACTAAAGCAAACAGAAAACAATATTAACATATACTTCATCGTTATTCCATAGTGGAAACGAGCCGATTTTATATTTTTCATAAACTTTCTCAGATTCAACAGATATTTTTTTACAATTTATTCACTATAGTATATTTTGTCCAATATTTTTCCAATTTTCCATATGAAATTTGATTCGCAAAAAAAATACTTGATTTAATAGAAGTTATAATAATTGTGGTTTATAAAAATTTTGGGAACTGCAATCCCAATAAATTTTAAAATAAGGGAGAATTTATGGGTTTGAAAACTTTTCCTGGAGGAGTTCATCCTCATGATTATAAGGAGTTTTCTAAAGATGCGACTATAGAAAATATGCCTATTCCTAAAAAAGTTATCATTCCTCTATCTCAGCATATAGGTGCACCAGCTAAACCACTTGTAAAAGTTGGAGATGAGGTTAAAACAGGCCAAAAAATAGCAGAACCAGGTGGATTTTTATCCATCCCAATGCATGCTACTATTTCTGGTAAAGTTACCAAGATAGATAACTTTCCGCATCCGACTGGAACACTAACTTCTGCTATTGAAATAACTAGCGATGAACAGGATGAGTGGGTAGAAATAAGCGATGAAAAAAACTATTTGGAATTGGAAACAGATGAGATAAGAAAACGCATTTCTGAAGCTGGTATTTGTGGAATGGGTGGTGCTGGTTTCCCAACCCACGTTAAGCTTTCACCTCCAGATGAAAAACCGATAGATACTATTATTTTGAATGGTGTGGAGTGTGAGCCATATTTAACTGCCGATTACAGACTGATGTTGGAAAAAGCTGAAGAGATTATTAATGGATTGAAGCTGATAATGAAAACTGTTGGTGCTAAACGTGGAATTATTGGAATAGAAGCTAATAAGCCCGATGTGATTAAAAAGATGCAACGGTTAACTGCAAAAAAAAAGAATATTAAAATTTTAGGATTGAAATTAAAATATCCGCAAGGAGCTGAAAAACAACTTATTTTTGCTGCTACCAAGCGTAAAGTTCCCAATAAAGGTGGACTGCCAATGGATGTAAATGTTGTAGTTCAAAATGTGGGAACTGCTTATGCTATCTACGAAGCTGTACGTTATAAAAAACCTTTAATACAGCGTGTTGTTACTGTAACAGGTCGCATTGTGAAAAATCCTAAAAATTTGAGAGTGAGGATAGGAACAAAATTCGAAGAGCTACTGAATTGCTGTGGTGGAACTACTGAACCCATAGGTAAAATTATTTCTGGTGGACCGATGATGGGTTTTGCTATTCCAACTCTTAGTGCCCCTGTAGCTAAGGGAAGTTCTGGATTAGTACTTTTCGATAAGCAAGAAGCGCGAAGTCAGCAGGAAAATACATGTATTCGCTGTGGTAGATGTGTGGATGTGTGTCCTATGAACTTAATACCCAGCTTAATAGCAAAAAATGTGAAATATGAAGATTGGGAAATGGCGGAAAAATATGGTGTGATGGATTGCATGAAATGTGGAAGTTGCGCTTATGTGTGTCCTTCTCACATTAAGCTTATCCAGTGGATAGATATAGGAAAGATAAAAGTAAGTGAAAAGAAAAGATCATAAATTTTGGAGGATATATGAGTGATGGTTATACTGTTTCAGCAGCACCGCACTTAAAA